>NZ_CP034861.1:309619-619238 GCF_005080865.1 Buchnera aphidicola (Muscaphis stroyani)
AAAATACGATCAGACACATATAAAAAACGGCCACATGAAGTTAAGTGAATATCAGAAGACCAATACATTTTTGAGGAATAATTTGGTAAAATATTAATATTTTGTATGTTTTTTATTGTTACTTTATAACTTTTTTTATTTATGTACCATACATCGATAGTTCCATTCAATTCGTTGATTGTATAAAAAACATCTTGATTAGGATGAAAACAAATATGACGAGGTCCTGATTTTTTTAACGTTCTCATTAAAATTTGTTCTGTATTTCTTAGTATTCCAAATTCAGTCAGTTCATATAAATAAATGCAATCTTCTTTAAGGGCTGTGACAAATAACATGTTGTACTTGTAATTCATTTCAGATGCGTGACAACCTTGTATATCATATATGATTTGAATTGGTTTTTTAGGAATATTAAATTGATCTAACTGACTAACGCTGATACAATTTGAATTGTATGAACTACAAAATAAAAACTCTTTTTTTTCATCAAAAGCAATATAATTTGGGTTTCCAGGTAAAAAACTTTCATTATTTTTTTTTAAACAACCATTTTTATCTATATCATATATAATAATTCGATTTTTAGGTCGAATTCCAGCGTATAACAAATTTTTATTTTTAATAATAGATATGGGTTGAACTTCTCCATCAGTTTTTACTTTTTGTATAAAATTCATTTCTCCATTTTTATTTAAATTCCATACGTCTATTCCATGACTTTTTGGAGCGGAAATATAAACAGTATGTTTCATATGCAGTCTCTTTTAATAAATTATTTTTAATTTAAAAATATTTTGAAAACACTAAAAATTTTGGTATAATATTAAATATTAATTTTTTTTATTTTAATAAAATATTAAAAAATTATTTATTCAATATAAGATTTTTTTTGATATTTTTTAACAATTGAGTAATCCAATTAATTCGTAAATAATCATCTTTCAAAACCTGAATAAATCTCAACTTTGTTGGACCTTCCATTTTCCAATGATTTGGATTTTTTTGAAATATGTTCAAAAGATATTTAATGTTTATTAAATTATTAGCACGAAATTTTAAAATTCCTCCATTTTTATTTAATTTTATCGATTTAATACCAATTTCTTGCGACATTAATCGAAGATGAGCAATTAAAATCAAATTTTCAGCGATTTTTGGCAATTTTCCAAATGCATTCTCTAATTGATATTTAATCTTTTTTAATTCTTTTTCATTTTCAACAACTGCAATTTTTTTATAAAAACATAATCTTGTATTAATATCTAAAACATAACTATCAGGTAAAAAAGAAGGAACACACAATTCGATTTTAGGTTTTTCTTTAAATAGTTCGTCTAATGATAAGTATTTTCTTTTTTTTAACGAATGAATCGAACGTTTTAGTAGTTTCATATATAACGAGTAACCTATATTGTTTATATGTCCGCTTTGTTCTTTACCTAAAAGTTCACCTACTCCTCTAATTTCTAAGTCTCTATTAGATAAATGTAATCCTGATGAAAGATGATTATTTGATGAAATAGCTTCTAGTCTTTGTTTTGCTTCTGACGTAGCATATTTAATATCATTTACAAAAAACCAAGCATAAGCTTGATAATTTGATCTTCCAACTCTTCCTCGAAGTTGATGCAACTGAGATAAACCAAAATGATCTGCATTTTCAACAATAATTGTATTAACTCTTGGTATATCAATTCCACTTTCAATAATTGTAGTACAAACTAAAACATTAAATTGATTATAATAAAAGTCATTCATAATTTTTTTTAATTGTACTTTATTCATTTGTCCATGTGCTATTTCAATAGTAGCTTCAGGAATTAAAATTTTTAATTTTCTGGCAATTTGGTTGATTTTTCTAACTTTATTATATACATAATAAACTTGTCCGCCTCTTGATATTTCAAATAGAATAGATTTTCTAACTAAGATAGAACTATATTGTTGAACAAAAGTTTTAATTGTTAGTCTTTCAGAGGGCGGATGTGCTATAATTGACAATTTTTTTATACCTATCATAGCCATATTTAAAGTTCTTGGTATAGGTGTAGCTGTTAAAGTTAACGTATCAACATTTGAATGCAATTTTTTAATTATTTCTTTATGGTTGACACCAAATCTGTGTTCTTCATCGATAATTAATAAACCTAAATCGTACCAATTTATATTTTTCAATAACAGTTTATGAGTACCTATTAAAATGTTAATTTTTCCTTTTTCAACATTCCTTAATATTAAACTTTGTTCTTTTTGAGTTCTAAATCGAGATAGTATGTCAATAATATAAGGCCATCTAGAAAAGCGTTTTTTAAAATTGCTAAAATGCTGTTGAGCTAATAAAGTTGTAGGTACTAAGATAGCTACTTGTTTATGATTTAAAACAGATAAAAAAGATGCTCTCATAGCAACTTCTGTTTTTCCAAATCCTACATCACCACAAACTAAACGATCCATAGGGGTGCGTTTATACATATCTTCTAGGACTGATGTAATGACTTTTTTTTGATCTGGCGTTGTGTTAAATGGAAAATCTTTACAAAAAAGATTATATTTTTTTTCTTTTTTTTGAAATGAAAATCCTTTTTGAGACTTTCTTTTAGAGTAAATATCTAATAATTTTGCTGCATAATCACATAAGTGTTTACTAATTTTCTTTTTTTCTTTTTTCCACGATTCTCCACCTAATCTGTGAAGTGGAGCATTATTTTTTTGAGTTCCAGTATAAGGAGATACAAGGTGGAGATATGAAATAGGAAGATACAATTTATTTTCTTCTGCATATAATATAACTAAGTATTCAGATTGTACTCCATCTGTTTCTATAGTAATTAGTCCTTGGTATCTTCCAATACCATGATCAATGTGCACAACCGGATCGTTAAAATTTAATTGAGATAAATTTTCATTAAGTATATCATTATATTTGTTTTCAATATCTATAATACACCTGATATTGTTTTCTTTTTTACCATCTTCTAACATAGATAACAAATCTCTTTCGGAGATCAATAAAAAATTATTTTTTATCTAACATCTCTGTATAAAATTTTTAATATTTTTTATAAAATATTTACTTTAAAGAATTCAAAATTTTTTAATTTAATAATTTAAAATTTAGCAATCCTGATATTAAAATTAATAAAATATACACTTTCTATTAAAATAAAAAAATTTAATCTATCAGAATAAATCTAAATCTTTTAAAAGAGGGTTTTGAATTAGTTTAGCAGTATTTTTTTATTATTTTTTATTGATTTTTTAACATAAAATTTTATAATTCTTTTAAGAAGTAACATTTTTTAAAATGGTTAACAACGTTTGTATTTTACTTTTTTAAATCACTCAGTAGCACTTATTTTTATAATATATTAACTTTTTTATTCTAATGAGTTTTTATAAAAATATGCAAAATGCACTTTCAAAATAAAGATTTAAATAGAGACAATCATTTTTATAGTGAAGAAGATTGCATGAAAATAAAAAATATAAGATAGAATAATTTTTTATTTTTAAAAATATAATTAAATAAAAAGTATTTAGTTTATAAATATTAAAATTTGGTTATTTGTAAAATTGTTATTAACTTTTTTTAATTATTATTAATATTAAATTTATCACGGTAGTATTTAATCACATTAATTTCTTTTTTGAAACGAATATTTTAAATGTTTTTATAAATATAATGATTATATTATTTTTTTTTGAAGAATTTTTCTGTTTTTAAACAGTAATTTTATGTTGTTTAACATAAATTTTTTTTATCTGTTATAATATATAAAATTAAAATTCTTTTTTTTTAAAGATCATATAAATCATTAAGATAATGCCTATGTATCATCCTATTTTTCTTTTTGTTAGCTTACGATATTTATGGAATTTTCAAGCTCTTAAATTTAAAAAAATTGTGATTTTTTTATCAATTATAGGAATTTCTATTAGTACATGTCTAATGATTGTCATTAATTCTATAATGAATGGTTTTCAACACCATTTTGAAAAAAATATTTTATCTTTCATTCCTCATGTAATCATTACTAATCAAAAAAATAATATTAGTGAATCAAAATTTCCTAAAGAAATTTTAAAAATAAGAAACATTAAAAAAATTTCAAGTTTTATTAGAGAAGAAGCAATTGTAAAAAGCCTTAAAGAAATAACTATTGGAGAAGTTATTGGAATTGATACAAGTAATTACACTGATGTCAGTGATTATAATATAAAAAATATTTTATTTAAACTTCGATCAGAAAAAAACTATGCAATTATAGGTAAAGCATTATCTAAACAACTACATGTAAATATTGGTGACAAAATTAATTTAGTTGTACCTTATAACATGACATCAAATTTTTTAAGACAATTTTCTAGAAAGTTTCATTTTGAAATAAAAGATATTTTTGTAACTCATAACGATGTAGATTATTACCAAATATTCATAAACAAAAAAAAAGCTACAAAATTATTTCACTATAAAAAAAATTATATTACTGGTTGGAGATTATGGTTAAAAAATCCTTTATCTTTAAATGTTCAAGAAATTAAAAAACTAAGTAATCACTTAAGGGTAATAGATTGGAGAGAAAAAAAAGGAGAACTATTTTTAGTGATTCAAATTGAAAAATATATCATGCTTTTTTTATGTATTTTAATTTTTTTAGTATCTAGTTTAAATATTATTATTACAGTTACTACCTACTGCATAGAAAAACAAAAAACAATTTTAATCTTAAAATCTCAAGGTCTTTCCAGCTGGAAAACAATTTTAATATTTGTTACAATAGGATTTTTGATTTCTTTAATTGGAAATTTTTTAGGAACAATGACAAGTATCATATTAATTAAACAAAAATTTTTTTTAAAATATTGTATGAATATACTGTTTAGTGATATAAATGTTCCCATTATAATACAACCATTAGACGTTCTTTTTATTAATTCGATTTCTATACTGTTAACTATTTCCTCGATTCTATATGTAGTCTTAAAAACTGTTCAATCGACGCCAAATAATATTTTATTACATGAACAATAGTTTTAAATTACAGTGCATTAATTTAACTAAATCTTATAAAGATGGAGATTTAGTACGATATATATTAAACAATATATCTTTTAAATTAAATAAAGGAGATTTAGTCGCAATAACTGGTGTTTCTGGTTCTGGAAAAAGCACTTTTTTAAATTTACTTGGGGGGTTAGATAAACCTACTTCTGGAGATGTTTTGTTTGAAAATAAGTTATTTAGAGAAATGTCTTCTAATGAAATGGCAAAGTTTAGAAATCTATCAGTAGGATTTATTCATCAATTTCATCATTTACTTTTAGATTTCAACGTCATTGAAAATGTTGCTATGCCAATGCTAATAGGAAAAAAAAATATAAAATATGCCAAAGATAAATCGTACGAAATTTTAAAAAAAGTTAAATTAGAAAAAAAATATAAAAAATATCCATCACAGTTGTCAGGAGGAGAAAGGCAACGTGTTGCTATTGCTCGAGCGCTGATTAATAATCCATCTATAGTACTTGCAGATGAACCAACTGGATACTTAGACAAATATCATTCAGATATTATTTTAAATTTAATATGTCAATTAAATAACGATCTTAAAACTTCTTTTATAATTGTAACACATGATTTTTCTTTAATAAAAAAAATTCCTATTTTATTAGAAATAAAAAATAGTCAATTATTTTTAATGTAATTTTTAATTAAAATAAAAAAATATGCAATGAACTTTTTATCCTGCTTTATCGCTAAACGATTGCATGTTATTAAAAACAAACATTCTGAGATTTCATTTATTTATATCTTATCCAACATTGGAATGTCTATTAGTGTGTTTGCATTAATCATGAGTTTTAGCGCTTTAAATGGTTTTCAAGAATTAATTAACGAAAAAATTTTATCAAACTTACCACATGGCATTGTAAAATTAACTTCAAAACCTACTTTCCAGTGGTCAAAAAAAATCAAAAAATTAAAATCTTTAAACGGAATTAAGCATGTAGAACCGTATATTTTAATAAATGGATTGTTAGAAAATAAAAATAAAATAAAAATTGTACAAATAAAAAGTTTTAGCAGTATAAAATACTTAAAAAAATATTTTTTTAATAAAAAAAAAATAAACAATTTTTTAAAATCTAATATTTTCAATATAAATTCAATACTTCTTTCTTCTGATTTAGCGGAATATTTTTCCATTAAAGAAGGTGAGACAATTAATTTGTTTTTTTTAAATCATACCAAAAACTTTGATTTATTTAGTTTGGAAAATATTTGTTTTAAAGTCCAATCCATATTTGATTCTAGTGGAGTCATAAATTCAAATATAGGTTTTGTCTACATTAAAAATTTCCAAAAATTATTTCATAAACACGATATTACTGAAATTGAATTTCAAATATCGAATCCATTTGAAGCAAATAAAATAATTCTTAATGCAGTCAAACAAATAAATACTAGAGCTTTAATATATACTTGGATGAATAGTTATAAAAATATATATCATGATATAAATATGATTAAAAAAATAGTATATATTTCAGTTTTTTTAATAGTGATTATTTCATGTTTTAGTATCTCTTCTTTTTCTTTAATGTCTATATCTAAAAAAACAAGAGAAATTGCTATACTAAGAAGCATAGGTGCAAATAATCTTTTAATTCGACTAATTTTTTTGTATCATGGATTGCGTCTTATCATAATAGGAAATTTAATAGGAATATCTACCAGCACGGTTATAATTTTAAATTTCGTAAAAATAAAAGATTTTTTAGTAATTAACTTGAACTATAAAATATTTTTAGATAATTCATATTTTATAAATTTTTTCTTATTAAAAATAAATTATATAGATGTTATCCAAACTTTTGCACTGACTCTTATTATAGGAATTTTAACAAACTTATATCCATTATACTCTGCTTCAAATATTAATCCAATCGAGATATTGAAAGAATATTGATATTGAAAAATAATTTAAATAAAACATATAAATTTAAAAATCATTATGTATAATTTTGTAAATTCACTGTATTTTTTGAAATGGTAAAAATATGATTATTAAAGTAGGTATTAATGGATTTGGACGAATCGGACGTGTATTATTTCGACTTGCTCAAAAACGTCAAGATATTGAAATCGTAGCAATTAATGATTTATTAAGTACTGAGTATATAGCTTACATGCTAAAATATGATTCAACGCATGGAGTCTTTAAAAAAAATATAATAATTAAAAAAAATCATCTCATTATAGATAGTAAAAAAATTAGAATTACTTCTATTAAAGATCCTGAAAAATTAATGTGGAAAGATTTATCAATTGACGTTGTAATTGAATCAACTGGTCTATTTTTAACAAGAGAAACGGCTTATAAACATATTGTATCAGGGGCTAAAAAAGTAGTTATTACAGGTCCTTCAAAAGATGATATTCCAATGTTTGTTCGAGGAGTTAACTTTGATAAGTACAAAGGAGAAGATATCGTATCTAATGCATCTTGCACTACTAACTGTTTAGCTCCTTTATCAAAAGTAATAGATGCTAAATTTGAAATTATTGAAGGATTAATGACTACAGTTCATGCAAGCACAGCTACTCAAAAAATTGTTGATGGAGCATCTTACAAAGACTGGAGAGGCGGAAGAGGAGCTCTTCAAAATATCATTCCATCTTCTACTGGAGCTGCAATTGCTGTAGGTAAAGTTTTACCTAGATTAAACGGAAAATTAACAGGAATAGCATTTCGAGTTCCAACGTCAAATATATCTGTTGTTGATTTGACTATTCGTTATAAAAAATCAGCATCATACAATGAAATATGTCAAGTTATCAAAAAAGCTTCCGAAGAAGAAATGAAAGGAATTTTAGGATATACAGAAGATGAAGTTGTATCAACGGATTTTAATGGTGAAGAATTAACTTCTATATTCGATTCTAAAGCAGGTTTATCTTTAAATAAAAATTTTGCAAAACTTGTTTCTTGGTATGATAATGAAACAGGTTATTCAAGTAAAGTTCTTGACTTAGTTACTTTAATAGCACCAAAAAATATACATACTAAATAAAAACGTATTTATGACGTTAATAAATGATTGAATAAAGCAGTATTAATTACAAACTTAATACTGCTTTTATACATTTTATTTGATGTAAGATAATATCTTCAAATTAATTCAAAAAAAATAATACTATTTCTTTACTACATCTACTTAAAGAAAAATAATATATTTTTAACATTATTAAAAATTATTGAAATATATCCTTTATTGAATTTATTTTCATTTCGACAAGAAATTAAATATGTGAATAAAAAAGAATAATTTATGAGTTTTCTAGTATATTCAAATTAAATGAATCAAAAAATATAGTTATAGAAGTAATATAAATTAAATAAATTACTATACAAAAAAACTTTTAAATTAATAATATTTAGATTCGAAATGCTGATTTCTATTTTAATAATAAAAAATAAAAAACTATTCTAATTTAAAACAAAAAATTCATATAAAATCCAAATATTTTTTCCTATAAAAAATATGTGAAACATTTAATTTGGCAGATGTTTGAATGATTAATTCCAGATATATTCTTTAACAAATTAAAATTACTTGACTTAAATATTATGTTGTTAATTAATTTAATTCAGTATATAAATACAAAATTTAATATAAAACATTTTAATAAAAATGTTATGCATTTTAATTATTTTTTTGAAAAACCCGATTTTTAATTAAAATAAGGAAGTATTTCTTCAATCCATTTTTTTACTCTACTTTCAGTTTTTTCTGATTGTCTATCTTCATCTAACGCTAATCCTAAAAAATATGATTTATTAAATAATGCTTTAGAAGAATCAAAATGGTATCCCTTTGTTGGCCATTTTCCGATTATAGTTGCTTTATTTTTTTTAACAATATTATAAACTTCTCTCATAGCGTCACAGAAATATTCACTGTAATCTTCCTGATCACCACATCCAAAAAATGCTACTTTTTTGTTTAAAAAATCTATTTTTTTAAGAGTTGGAAGAAAGTCATCCCAGTCGCATTGAACTTCTCCGTAATACCAAGTAGGAATTCCAAATATCAAAAATTTAAAATTTTCAATATCTTTTTGAGAAGAAGAAGCGATATCATATAAACACGATTTTTTTTCTCCAATATATTTGTTTATTAATTTTGCTATTTTTTCCGTGTTTCCAGTATCGCTTCCAAAAAAAACTCCTATTTTATTCATGTAAATTACCCATATAAAATCCACTATATGTGACAGATATAAAATTTTTATTAAAATATAAAAAAATTAAATAAATTAATAAATGTTAAAAATCTTATTTGATGTTACATAAAAATATTTTTTTAAACCAATTATAAAATGATATATTAAAATAGGTTATATAAAACTTATAAAATAAATTGTATAAAATTTTTGTTGATTAAAATTTAAAATTAAACTTTCAAAAAATTAGTATTTTTTAAGAATTATTACTATTAAAAAATACGATTTGTTTTTTAAATAATTTAATTTCTTTTAAATATATAAAAATAAAAATTTTATTTTAAATATTTTTATACATTAAAATAATCTATTACACTTAAAGAACGAGAAATATAAAATTTATGAAAAAAAATTTAGTTTGGTTTCGTAATGATCTTCGAGTATATGATAATACAGCTTTATATCAATCATGTAAATTTTATGAAGATAAAGTAATAGCTTTATTTATTGACACGCCTGAACAATGGAAAAACCATTTTATTTCACAAAAAAAAATATCATTTATGCATCATAATTTAATATCTTTAGAAGAAAAACTATCAGAAATAAATATTACTTTATACTACTATCAATCTACTACTTTTTTACAATCAATTAAATATTTAATTCATTTTTGTCATCAAAAAAAAATAAATAATTTATTTTATAATTATCAATATGAAATAAATGAACGTAATCGCGATTATATCGTTAAAAAAAAATTGTCTGAACAGGGCATTTTAGTAAAAGGATTTCACGATAGTATTTTAGTTCCTATTAATGATATAAAAAATAAGAAAAAAAACTCATATAAAAAATTTTCTATTTTTAATGAAAAAATTAAAAAATATCTTAAAAAAAATATTATTAGATGTTTACCTATTCCTATAAAAAGAAAAGATAAAGATAATGATGCTACATCATTTTTTAAATTTAAAAAATCAATTATAAAGTTTAATAAAAAAATTTTCCCAATTGGTGAGCAAGCGGCAGTAGAAAGATTAAAAAATTTCTTTAAATACAAAATAAATGATTACTCTTTTAACCGAAATATTCCTTCTTTAGATGGAACTAGCATGCTTTCTCCGTACTTATCTATTGGAATTATTTCATCTAGAAGATGTTTTTTTATGTTTTTGAAAAATAAAAACAGTAATCCACCAGACACTATTTATAATTCTTCCTGGTTTAATGAAATTATATGGCGTGAATTTTATTATCATTTATTAGTTAGTCATCCTAATTTGAGTAAATCTAAATCTATGAGCGAATGGGAAAATTTTATGAATTGGGAAAATAATTCTAATTATTTTGACGCTTGGAAAAATGGATGCACAGGTTTTCCGATCGTTGATGCTGGCATGAGACAACTTAAAGAAATAGGTTGGATGCATCCAAGATTAAGAATGATTACGTCTAGTTTTTTAGTAAAAAATCTTTTAATTGATTGGAGAAAAGGAGAAAAATATTTTATGTCTCAATTAATTGATGGTGATTTTGCTATTAACAACGGAGGGTGGCAATGGTGTTCTTCTTTTGGAACTGATTATGTTCCATATATTCGATTTTTTAATCCATTTCTACAGTCAAAAAAAATTGATAAATCAGGTAATTTTATAAAAAATTTTATTCCAGAATTAAATAATGTACCAAACAATTTTATTCACAATCCACATGAATGGTCAAATAAAAAAAAATGTTTTGTAAATTATCCTGATCCAATTGTGGATTACAATGATACAAAAAAAAAGTTTATGTTAATTTTCAATAAAGCTCAATTAGAATTTAAAAAACAGGTTTAAACATTTTATGAACAATTTTATTTTAGAAAAAATAATTGATAAAAAATTACATGTTAATAAATTTAAAGATAATGTTCCTAATGGATTACAAATTGAAGGGGATTCTAAAGTAAAAAAAATTATAACCGGTGTTACAGCATGTCAAAATTTATTAGAAAAAGCACTATCACATAATGCAAATACTGTCATGGTACATCATGGTTATTTTTGGAAAAATGAGTCAAAATATATACATAATATGCAAAGAAATAGATTAAAAACAATACTTTCTAATAACATTAATCTATATAGTTGGCATTTACCTTTAGATATTCATCCTAAATTAGGAAACAATGCTCAAATAGCCAAAAAATTAAATATCTCTATCAAGGGATATATTTTACCTCATGTGCCTTGGGGAGTTATACAAAATTCAATTACTGGTTATGAATTTGCAAGAAAAATAGAAAAAAAATATAAAAAATATCCAATATATTTAAATGATAACGCCCCGTCTTTGATTAATAAAATAGCCTGGTGCAGTGGAAAAGGACAGGGTTTTATCAAGGAAGCGTATAGATTTGGAATTGATGCGTTTTTAACAGGTGAAATTTCAGAAGAAACACTTCATATTTCTAGAGAATTAGGAATTCATTTTTTTGCTCTAGGTCATCATGCAACTGAAAAAGATGGAATTAAATCTCTGGGTAATTGGTTATTTAAAAAATATAATTTAGATGTAAATTTTATTGATATTTACAATCCTGCATAAATTTAAATTTTTAATATGCAAACAAAAATTATTTTTAAAACTTTTTAATCGTTTTAAAATGTTTTACGTATACACATAATTTTTGTTTATTTAAAATTTTTAATTAAAATATAAATGTTAACAACTTCTTTAAAAACAAGATCATCATGAAAAATAATACAACATATAATTGGTTAAAATCTTCTTGGTTATCAAGAGCTAATAAAAATTACATAGAATCAATATATAAAAAATTTTTAATAGATCCTGATTCTATTGATTCAAAATGGCATGATGCATTTTTAGAATTATCCAAAAAAAAAGAGAATTTTAATCAAAATAAAAATTCATCAAATATTGATATTCACACTTATAATTATGATGATAAAATAAGTAAAAAAGCTAATAAACTAATTAATTCTTTCAGGAAAAATGGATATAAAATTGCTTTAACAAATCCATTAAAACTTAAAAATCTTCTGAAACATTTATCTCTTGAACTTTCATTTTATAATTTTCAAAAAAAAGATTTAAAAAAAAATATTACTGTAAATTTTAAAAATGATTTTAATTTTCAAACAAATATTACTAAATTGCATAAATTATTAAATAAAAAGTATTGTAATTCCATTGCATTTGAATATATGTATATGGAAAATAAATTAGAAAAAGATTGGATAACTAATTATATAGAATTAAATTTTAATGAAGATTTATTAAAATCAAAAAAACAAATTGATTGGTTATCGAAAATTATTTACGCGGAAACATTAGAAAAATATATTGATAAAAAATTTCCTGGGTCCAAAAGATTTTCTTTAGAAGGATCAGAAGCATTAATTCCAATGCTTCATGAGATAATATATTTTTCTCAAAAAAATAACATATCTGACGTAGTATTAGGAATGGCTCATCGAGGTAGAATAAACGTACTTATAAACGTATTGAACAAAAATCCTAAAAAATTGTTTGAAGAATTTTCAGGCATCAATATTTCTTTAAAAAATAGTGGTGATGTAAAATATCACATAGGAGGAATGTCTGAAATAAAAGATAAATTACATGTAATTCAGTTACATTTAGCAAATAATCCATCTCATTTAGAAATAATTAATCCAGTTATTTCAGGTTTTTCCAGAGCTATCATAGATCGATTAAAAAATAAAATTTTACCTATTAGCATTCATGGAGATGCTTCTGTCATCGGACAAGGAATTA
The DNA here is from genome assembly GCF_005080865.1 of Buchnera aphidicola (Muscaphis stroyani). Taxonomy (NCBI): domain Bacteria; kingdom Pseudomonadati; phylum Pseudomonadota; class Gammaproteobacteria; order Enterobacterales; family Erwiniaceae; genus Buchnera; species Buchnera aphidicola. Next base: position 322,641 of record NZ_CP034861.1, read on the forward strand.
TTCAAGAAACATTAAATATGTCTCAAACTAAAGGTTATAGAGTTGGAGGAACTATTCATATAGTAATCAACAATCAAATTGGATTTACCACTTCTGATCCTAAAAATCTTCGATCTAGTAAGTATTGCACTGATGTTGCCAAGATGATTCAATCACCTATTCTTCATGTTAACGGAGATGATATTGAAGCATGTGTTTTTTCAATTCAAATGGCTCTTTATTTTAGAAGTCGTTTTAAAAAAGATATTTTTATAGATTTAGTATGTTATCGAAGAAGAGGTCATAATGAAATTGATGATCCATTTGTTACACAGCCTATTATGTATAATTATATTAAAAATCATCTAACAGCAAAAGAAATATACTCTAATTTTTTATGTTCAAAAAAAATTATTAAATTTAAAGAAATTCAAAAAATAGAAGATGAATATTCTGCTAAATTAAAATTAGGCAATTATGTTTTTGATAATGAAAAATATACATATTTTCAATTTAAAAATATAAAAATAAAAAAAGAAGAAAAAAATATATTTTCAAAAAAAGATACAAGACTTTTTGACGTTCAAAGCTTATGTGTTGCGATTAATACGATCCCTGATTCAATAAAAGTACATAATCGAGTAAAAAAAATTTATAAAGAACGACGTGATATGGCAAAAGGATTAGAATTATTTGATTGGGGATCGGCAGAAATTCTAGCCTATGCTACTATATTAAATCAAGGTATACCTTGCCGCCTCTCTGGAGAAGATGTAAGTAGAGGAACTTTTTTTCATCGACATTTGTTTATTCATGATCAATTAGATGGATCTATTTATATTCCTTTACAAAATATACATAAAAATCAAGGAATTTTTCAAGCCTGGGATTCTGTACTATCAGAAGAAGCAGTTTTGGCATTTGAATATGGATATTCTTTATTTTCACGCACAAATGGACTAAACATTTGGGAAGCGCAATTTGGTGATTTTTCTAATGGAGCTCAAATTGTAATTGATCAATTTATTAGCTCTAGCGAACAAAAGTGGAACCAATTGTCTAACTTAATTCTTTTTTTACCTCATGGGTATGAAGGGCAAGGTCCAGAGCATTCATCAGCTCGAATTGAAAGATTTCTTCAACTTTGCGCTGAAGACAACATTCAAATCTCTATTCCAACTACTGCTTCTCAAATATATCATTTATTAAGACGTCAAATTTTTAAAAAAATTCAAAAACCCCTAGTTATTTTTACTCCTAAATCTCTTTTAAGAAATTCTATGGCATGTTCTTCTTTAGAAGCTATTGTAAATGGAAAGTTTCAAGAAATAATAAATGAAATCGATAATTTTAAAACAAAACCAAAACGTTTTATTTTTTGTTCAGGAAAGGTATATTATGATTTATTAGAGTATCGTCGAACAAATAATATTAATGATATTTTTTTAATAAGAATAGAAGAGTTATATCCTTTTCCTGAAAAAAAACTACTAAAAATATTAAAAAATTATTTTTTTATAAAAGATTTTGTTTGGTGCCAAGAAGAACCTTATAACCAAGGAGCATGGTTATATGTAAAAAATTTTTTAACTGATATGTTACCGTTTAATTCTTCACTTAAGTATGTTGGAAGACCAGCTTCAGCTTCTCCTGCTGTAGGTTTTTTTTCTATTCATAAAAAACAACAAGAAAAATTAGTACACGATGCTTTTCAAGCATTAATTTAAAAAAAGGATGGAGAATGAATAGTATAGATGTACTTGTTCCAGATTTACCAGAATCAATCACTGATGCAACAGTAGCAAAGTGGCATAAAAAAACAGGGGATCGCGTTAATCACAACGATAAGTTAGTGGATATTGAAACAGATAAAGTTATGTTAGAAGTGTCTTCTCCATGCGATGGGATTTTAGATAAGATTGCAGAAAAAACAGGAAAGATAGTAAAATCACAACAAATTCTTAGTACGATTATTTGCTTAAACACTGGTGTAAAAAATAATTCTAAAGATTCTCAAAGAGATAAATCTTTTTTAAATTATAATCAACCTTCTGGAATGCAAACTCAAAACCATTCGTATTCTTTAAAAGAAAAAATTAGTTTCTTTACTCCCTCGATAAGGCGATTAATTAGAACTCATTCTATCGATATTTCTAAAATTAATTTAAATGAAATAAAAAATAAAACTTTTCCAAAAGAGTTTTTTAATCATATTGATCCTTTGACAGATAAAAATAAGTCAAAACATTCTTTCGAAAATGTTCCAGATAATCTTAAAGAAGAAACGATTTTAAAATCTAAAAATCGAGTAAAAATGACTCGATTGCGCCAAAAAATTTCAGAAAGATTATTAGAAGCTAAGAATAATATGGCAATGTTAACAACTTTCAACGAAGTTAATATGGAACCTATTATTCTATTAAGAAAAAAATATAGAAAAGATTTTGAACAAAAACACGGCATTCGAATTGGATTTATGTCTTTCTATGTAAAAGCAGTAGTAGAAGCTTTAAAGGAATTTCCTGAAATTAATGCATTTATTGATAATGAAGATATAGTTTATCATAATAATTTTGATATTAGTATTGCTATTTCTACACCAAGAGGATTAATAACACCAGTTTTAAGAAACGCTGATAAAATGAGTATGCATGAAATAGAAAAAAAAATAAAAGAATTTTCTATTAAAGGATCAGAAAATAAAATTACAATTGAAGAATTAAGAGGAGGCAATTTTACCATTACTAATGGTGGTATATTTGGATCTCTAATGTCTACTCCAATTATTAATCCTCCGCAAGCCGCTATACTAGGTATGCATTTAATTCAAGACCGTCCTATGGCTGTTAATGGAAAAATTAAAATTTTACCCATGATGTATTTAGCTTTATCTTACGATCATTGTTTAATAGATGGAAAAGAGTCTGTGAGTTTTTTAAAAAAAATTAAAAATATATTAGAAGACTTTACTCGTTTATTAATAAATATTTAAGTTAATTTATTAATTAAAAAATCAAAAAATATTAAAATAATTTTTAATTTTATTAAAAGTACAGTATTAATAATATATATAAAACTGTACTTTTTATTAAATATTAATCTTTAATAACTAGCATCTTTTAAAAAATTTGTCATTTTTGCAAAATGAACAGCAATATATATTTATATTAATTTTTTTAATATCAAGTGTAAAAAATTATGAACTAAAAAATATATTTTTAAAATTTTTTGTTATAATTAATAATGTATATTTTAATAAAATTTTTAGATTTTAAAAACCTACTTTTTAAAAAAGTTAAATTATCTAAAATCATAGAGAAAAAAATGACTAATAAAAAATTAGTAATGATTAGACATGGCGAAAGTCAGTGGAATAAATTAAATAAATTCACCGGTTGGTATGATTCAGAATTAAGCGAATTAGGGAAAAAAGAAGCTAAAATTGCTGCATTATTGTTAAAAAAAGAAAAATTTATTTTTGATTTAGCTTATTCTTCAGTATTGCAGCGAGCAATACACACTTTATGGTATATTTTAAAAGAGCTCAATCAAACTTGGTTGTCCGTAGAAAAATCTTGGCGTTTAAATGAAAGACATTATGGAGCGTTACAAGGATTAAATAAAACAGAAACAGCTTTAAAATTTGGAAACAAAAAAGTTATGTTATGGAGAAGAAGCGTTGAAGTACTACCCCCTCAAATTAATATAACTGATGATCGATTTCCAGGCAATGATATTCGCTATTCCCATCTAAAAATAGATGAAATTCCTTTAGGAGAAAGTTTGTATCTTACTTCAAAGAGAGTCATCCCTTACTGGGAAAATACTATTTTGCCGCAACTAAAAAATAATAAAAGAATACTTATAGTTGCGCATGGCAATTCATTAAGAGCATTAATGCAATATTTAAATAATTTAGATGATGAAAATATTATGAAATTAAATATTCCTACAGCAGTTCCTATTGTTCTAGAATTTGATAAAAAATGGATTCCTTTAACATGGCATTATTTAAAATAACTTTTTTTTAAAAAAAATATTTGAATATTATTTTGAATAGATAAATTAAATTTATTCTTTCAAATTTTAAGACACACTGATTAATAGTGGTTTTACATAAATAGTTAAATATACATGTATTTCATAAACATGTATTTTTTTGCATTCTAAAAAATATTTTTATAGTTTTTAAAAGAGGTTGGAATGATTAAAAAAATTGGAGTGTTAACTAGTGGGGGAGATGCTCCAGGAATGAATGCTGCAATTCGAGGGGTAGTGAGAACAGCTTTAAGCGAAAAATTAGAAATTTTTGGAATTTACGATGGATATTTAGGTTTATATGAAAATCGTATGACTAAACTTGATAGATATAGCGTATCTGATGTTATTAATAGAGGAGGAACATTTCTTGGATCGGCTAGATTCTTAAGTTTTCATGAAAATCAAGTCCGTTTAGTCGCTATTGAAAATTTAAAAAAAAGAAACATAGACGCTCTTGTTGTAATCGGAGGTGACGGTTCTTATGCGGGAGCTAAAAAATTGACAAATATGGGTATGCCATGCATTAGCATCCCTGGTACTATAGATAATGATGTTCCAGGTACAGATTATACAATAGGTTATTTTACTGCTTTAGAAACAGTAGTTGAAGCTATTGATCGATTGCGTGATACTTCTTCTTCCCATCAAAGAATTTCTATCGTTGAAGTAATGGGAAGATACTGCGGAGATTTAACTTTAGCGGCAGCTATTGCAGGTGGATGTGAATTCATTGTACTCCCAGAAATTAATTATGTAAAAGAAGATTTAGTAATTGAAATTCAAGCGGGCATTAAAAAAGGAAAAAAACATGCAATAGTTGCAATCACAGAATATATTTGTGATGTAAATCAATTAGCAAAATATATAGAGATGAAAACTCATCGAGAAACAAGAGCAACTATTCTTGGACACATTCAAAGAGGAGGGGCCCCTGTAGTATATGATCGCATTTTAGCATCCAGAATGGGTGCATATGCAGTTGAATTACTATTAAAAGGTTATAAAGGTCAATGCGTTGGTATCCAGAATGACGAGATGGTGTTTAACGATATAACATACGCACTAAAAAATATGAAGCGAGTTTTTAAAAAAGATTGGTTAATCACAGCTAAAAAGCTATACTAACATAAAATTAGTACCAGTTTTCTGGAGCTTTTAAAAAATTTTATGTAATTAAATAAAATTAAATATCAAAAAAATAAAGTTATAATATGAAATACAATAGATATTGAATTTTTCGATGAAGCGAGCATTTTTATAATGAATATTTATAAAAAAGAAGATATAATTACTCAATGTATTTCTGAATTTCTTGGTACTGGTTTTATTGTTTTTTTTGGGATTAGTTGTTTAGCGTCTATGAAATTAACTAATTCTAATTTTAACGCATATGAAATAAGTATGATTTGGGGTTTAGGAGTATCTATATCAATTTATTTTAGTTCTTTTTTATCTCAAGCTCATTTAAATCCAGCAATTACTATTTTTTTTTGGTTATCTTCCAGATTTCATAAAAAAAAAGTACTTCCTTATATTATTTCTCAAATATTTGGTACTTTTATTTTTACTATTCTTATATATTTTATTTATTATAAATCATTTATTTTATTTGAAATACAAAATAATATTGTAAGAGGAGCTCAAAACAGTTTTGATATAGCTTCTATTTTTTGTATATATCCAAAAAAAAATAATAGTTTTATCCACGATTTCATACTAGAAATATTCATAACAAGTATTTTTATGATAATACTAATGGGGTTAAACGATAAAAATAATCATTTATTATCTTCTAGTTCAATAATACCATTACTAACAGGAATATTAGTAGCAATTATTAATGTTTCTATAGGTCCTTTCAACAATATTACTTTGAATCCAGCACGAGATTTAGGTCCAAGAATATTTTTAAGTGTAATAGGATGGAAAGTTTCTGCATTCACCGGAAGTAGTAATTTTCCATATTTCTTAATACCTGTAATGGGCTCTTTTTTAGGAATAAATTTAGGTGGTTTGATATATTATGTATTTATAGAAAATCATTTTAGTAAATTAAAAAATTAAATTTACTTATTTTTCAAAAAACTATTAGAAATTTCTATAATTTTAAAAAATTCTTTTAAATTTAAAGATGCACTGCCAATTAAAAGACCATCTATATCTGGTTGTTCAAGAAACATTTTTGCATTTAACTGATTTACAGAGCCTCCATATTGAATTATGATACTTTCTTTAGAAATTGAATCATATTGAAAAATATAATTTTTTATGAATTTGTGTATCATTTGTACATTTTTTGGAATTGCTGATTGCCCTGTTCCGATTGCCCAAACTGGTTCATATGCAATTACTGTATTTCTAAAAGACTGGTTTCCACATATCTTTAATATAGAATTTAACTGGTCTTTTAAAATTTCTTCTGTTTTACCGCATTTTTTTTGTTCTTGAGTTTCTCCAACACATAAAATTGGAATTAAATTATATTTTTTAATTAAAAAAAATTTTTTTGCGATGACATCGTTTGTTTCTTGATGTACAAAACGTCTTTCTGAATGTCCAATAATAACGTATTTCACGCCAATATCTTTTAGCATTAAAATTGAAATTTCACCAGTAAAAGCGCCTTTTACATTAATGTCTATATTTTGAGAAGCAACAAAAACATTTTTATTATGATGTATTTTTTGACACATTCGATCTAAATATATAAAAGAAGGGGAAATAACAATAGTGTTATTGTTATTCTTTAGAAAACATGATGTAAAATTATTCATTAAATGAGCAATGGTTTTTTTATCACCATTTAACTTCCAATTGGCTACAATTAATTTTTTTTTCATTTTATTCTCTTGGAATAGTGTATTTTAAACTAACTTTAGTTTATATATTAGAAACTAAGTTGTTATAATTTGATCTTTTATAAAACTTAGTTTCTATAAAAATGTTAAAATATTCTATTTATATATGTTTGCACGATTACGTAATTGTTTGCCCGGTTTAAAATAAGTCACGTATCTTTCATTTAGAAAAACCCGATTTCCATTTTTAGGATTTCTACCAATGCGAGAAGAGCGATAATGTAAAGAAAAACTTCCAAAACCTCGAATTTCAATTCTTTTTCTTTTAGCAAGGGAGTACGCTATATGATCTAGCATTTCTTTAACAGCATATTCTATTTTTTTTATTGAAATATGAATTTTTTGTTCAGCAATTCTTTCAAGCAATTCTGATCTCGTCATAAATCCTCTATACATTTACAATAAAATAAAATTTTCTACAAAAAGTTATTCAGTATTTTGAGCAGCTTTAAATGCTTCCGCCATTGCACTGGAAAAAGTTTCATCATTTATTTTTTTATTGGGTGTATTGATTACATCTTTTTTTTCGCTTTTATTAATAAAATGAACCGTAACGTAAATTGTTCTATTTTTTCGATCAAAATTGAATAATTTAACTGATATGTTATTTCCAATTTTTAATTGATTTTTTAATTCTTCATAAGTCAAATGAGGAAGATCAGAAAATTTTATACATCCATCTATAGTTTCTGATAGTTTTACTATTGCATTCTTATCATCAAAAGATTTAACTGTAGCATCAATTAATGCACCTTTTTTATGATTTAAAATATAAGAATTAAAAGGATCTTCTTCAATTTGTTTAATTCCTAAAGAAATTCTTTCTCTTTCAGCATCTACTTGAAGTACTATAGCTGATATCTCATCTCCTTTTTTATAATTTTTAACAGCATCTTCTCCAGGAATACTCCAAGAAATATCAGATAAATGAACTAATCCATCAATTCCTCCATTTAAACCAATAAAAATACCAAAATCTGTAATAGATTTAATTTTTCCAGTGACTTTGATTCCTTTTTTATGTGTTTCAGAAAATTCTTTCCAAGGATTTACTTTACACTGTTTTAAACCAAGCGAAATCCGACGTCGATCTTCATCAATATCTAAAACCATAACTTCTACTGTATCATTAACTGTAACTACTTTAGATGGATGAATATTTTTGTTTGTCCAATCCATTTCAGAAACATGTACAAGACCTTCAACTCCTTCTTCAATTTCTACAAAACATCCATAATCTGTTAAATTAGTTACACGTCCAGTTAATTTAGCTTCTTCTGGATAGCGTTTTGAAATTTCTACCCAAGGATCTTCTCCTAATTGTTTAAGTCCCAATGAAACACGTGTTCTTTCTCGATCAAATTTTAAAATTTTAACTTGAATTTCATCTCCTACGCTTACTACTTCACTAGGATGCTTTACTCTTTTCCAAGCCATATCAGTAATATGTAACAATCCATCTACTCCACCTAAATCCACAAAAGCTCCATAATCTGTTAAATTTTTTACTATTCCTTTAATTTGAACACCTTCTTGCAAATTCTCTAACAATTGATCTCTTTCGGCGCTGTTTTCAGATTCAATGACAGCTCGACGAGAAACAACTACATTATTTCTTTTTTGATCTAATTTAATTACTTTAAACTCTAATTCTTTTCCTTCAAGATGAATTGTTTCTCTTACAGGGCGAATGTCTACTAAAGATCCAGGTAAAAAAGCGCGTATATCGTTTAATTCAACAGTAAAACCTCCTTTAACTTTCCCATTAATTATTCCGGTGATTGTTTCTGATTTTTCGTGAGCTTTTTCTAAAACTAACCATGCCTCATGTCTTTTTGCTTTTTCTCTAGAAAGTAACGTTTCTCCAAATCCATCTTCAATAGCATCTAGAACCACATCAATATCATCACCTACTTTAACTTCTAATAAACCTTGTGTATTTTTAAACTGATCTAATGGGATAGCTGATTCGGATTTAAGACCTGCATCTACTAAGACTGTGTCTTTCTCTATAGCAACTATAGTTCCTCGAATAATTGAACCTGGACGAGTTTTAATCTCTTTTAGTGATTCTTCAAATAATTGAGCAAAAGATTCATTCATGTTAATAGTTTCTATAAATTTTGTATTTAACGTTTATTTTAACTTCATGCTAAAACACGCTTGTTTTATAATATCTTATAATATTCCTTATTAAAAGAATGTAATATATAAAAAATATTTAACTTATATTTTTTATTTTTTTAAATATATCTTGTAAAAATTTTAATTTATTCTAAAAGAATTTTGTATAAATTAAATCTAATATTATATCACCTTTTAATGGGAGAAAAAAAGAAATTAAATAGTCTCTATTATATGTTTTCCATTATCGTATTGATTTATTATAAAAATCTTTATTGTATTTGTTTTTTAATTTTAATATTTGTTACTATAAAAATTATAAAATAAAAACATATAAAAAATATTAACTATTAAATCTTTAAGAATTATTTTACTTTATAAGTGTTATTTTATTAAAAAAAATTTTAATAAAACAATTATTTTTATTTAAAAAAGATTTGTTTCTAATTAAATTAATTTAATTACTTAAACAATATACTAAAAACTTCTAGCATAATTAAATATCATGTTTTTTAAATTAATAAGTACATATAAATTAAAAAGTTTAAATTTAAAAGATAAAAACTATATTTTTTAAATAATTTTTATATTGTTTACTTTTAAAAAGATTTATTAAAAAAATAGTGAATTAATTATATTAATCACATATTTAAATTTATAAAAATTATCTTGATAATTAATTTTTAAATAAATTTTAGTAAAATTTACTAATAGATAAAAAATCTTTAAAATAAGAAGGAAAAGTTTTTGAAGTGCACTTTGGATTAAGTATATTAACACCTACAAGAGATAAAGAAACTAAGGAAAAACACATTGCTATACGATGATCGTTATAAGTATTTATGCTTGCATATTTAAATGAATTTGGAGGAGTTATAGATAAAAAATCCTTTCCTTCTTCTACTTTTGCACCAATTTTCTTTAATTCTATAGCCATTGCTGACAAACGATCTGTTTCTTTTAATCGCCAATTGTATATATTTCTAATAATTGTAGTTCCTTTCGCGAAAAGAGCCACCATTGCAATTGTCATAGCAGCATCAGGAATATGATTCATATCTAAATCTACTCCATATAATCCACTTCTAGTGCAAGAAATAAAAGAGTTATCCCAATGAATGATTGCTCCCATTTGTTCTAAAACATTTGCAAAATGTATGTCTCCTTGAATACTATTTTTCCCAACTCCAAAGACTTTAATTGAACCACCTTTAATAGCGGCTGCCGCTAAAAAATAAGAAGCAGATGAAGCATCCCCTTCTATTAAATAATGACCAGGTGTTTGATATTGCTGGTTCCCTTTTATATAAAAATGAGAATAAGAATTATTTTTAATATGAATTCCAAAAGATTTAATTAAATTAAGGGTAATATCAATATAAAGTTTAGAGACCAAATTTCCTTTAATATTTATAGTAGTATCTTTTGGAGCAAGTGGAGCTATCATTAGTAATGATGTTAAAAATTGACTGGAAATAGTTCCATTTAAATCAATACAACCACCAATAAATCCTCCTTTAGAATGAATTGGAGGATAGCCATCGTTTTTTTTATATTCTATAATCGCCCCTCCTTGTCTAAGTGCATTAACAAGATCTTTAATAGGTCTTTCATGCATTCTATTTTCCCCGCTCAATATAACATCATTATTATTTAAAGATAGCGCAGCAAGTAAAGGTCTTATTGCAGTACCTGCATTTCCTAAAAATAATGAAATAGGTTTGGATAACTGAAAAGATTGACCGATTCCTTGAATATGGCAACTTTTTTTATCTTGAGATAAATCATAATTAATACCTATTTTTTTTAATGCATTTAACATATATTGAGTATCATTGCTATCTAATAAATTAGTTAAATACGTAACTCCACTGGCCATCGAAGATAGCAGTAAAGCTCTATTTGAAATACTTTTTGAACCTGGTAAGTAAATGGATCCATTTACATAAGAAACAGGTTTTAAATGCAGCGATTCTTTCATAATAAATTATTCTCTCCTTTAATTAAAAATTATTTGTTAATGTTGTGTTTAAATTTATCCATACTTTTTTTCAAATTTTATCATGAAATCCACTAAAGATTTTACTCCTGATATAGGCATAGCATTATAAATTGATGCTCGCATCCCTCCTACTATATAGTGTCCTTTCAAGTAATTTAATCCCAACTGACTGGCTTGTTTTAAAAATATTTTATTTAATTTAGGATTTATTAAATGGAATATAACATTCATTTCAGATCTATTTTTTTTATTTATTCTATTAATATAGAAATCACTATCATCTATTTTTTTATACAGTAATTCAGCTTTTTTTTTATTTATTTTTTCTATTTTTTTTAAACCTCCTCTCTTTTTTAACCATTTAAATACTAAACCTGATAAATACCAAGCAAATGTAGGAGGGGTATTAAACATAGAACTATATTTTGAAATTGTATGATAATCTAAAATAGAAGGAGAAATTTTAGATGAATATTTTAATAATTTTTCTTTAATGATAACTATTGTAATTCCTGAAGGGCCAATGTTTTTTTGAGCACTTGCATAAATAAGATCATAATTGTTAACATTAATAAATCTAGATAAAATGCATGATGAAAAATCTCCCACAACTATTTTTCCATAAAAAATTGGTTCCTCATAAATAGATAAACCATCAATAGTTTCATTAGGGCAATAATGTATATAAGCTGTTTTATTGCTAATATTCCACGTTGAAGGAGGTGCAAGAGATATTTGATTATTTTTTATTTTTTTTATAAATATTTTTTTAGGAATACAATATTTTTCAGCTTCAATTGAAGCGCATTCAGACCAGTATCCACTATTAATATAATCTGCGTGCTTAAAATTTCTTAATAAATTTAAAGGAACAGCAGAAAACTGACCTCTAGCTCCTCCATGACAAAATAAAACTTTATACTCATCAGATATTTTTAGCAAATCTCTTAAATCTTTTTCAGCTTCCAACGCAACTTGAACAAACTGATCACTGCGATGACTAATTTCCATGATAGAAGAGCCAGATTGATTCCAATTTTGAAGTTCGTTTTTAGCTTGATATAACACTTCTGTTGGAATCATAGCCGGACCGGCACTAAAATTATAAATTAAATTCATAATTTCACCAATTATGTAATATTTTCGAATTTTTATATAAAAAATCTAAGATTAATTAATAAAATCCAAACCATTCATGTAATTTTTTTGTAATATTTTTGGAACTTCTACACGACCATCAGCATGTTGATAATTTTCTAATATAGCGGCTAAAGTTCTACCGATCGCTAAACCCGAACCATTTAATGTATGTGGAAAATATGTTTTTTTTTCAAATTTTTTTCTATACCTTGATTTCATTCGTCTAGCTTGAAAATCGCTCATATTAGAACAAGAAGATATTTCTCTGTATTTTTTTTGAGAAGGAAACCAAACTTCTAGATCATAAGTCTTTGCCGCAGAAAAACCCATTTCTCCTCCACATAAAAGTATCTTCCTATAAGGAAGTTCTAATAATCGCAATACTGTTTCTGCATGAAAGGTTAATTTTTCCAATGTTTTCTTGGATTCTTCTGGCAAAACAATTTGCACAAGTTCTACTTTATCAAATTGATGTAATCTAATTAATCCCTTTACATCTTTTCCATAAGAAGAAGCTTCAGATCTAAAACATGGAGTATGAGCTGTTAACATAATAGGTAGTTTTTCTTCGTCTAAGATTTGATTTCTAAATAAATTGGTCAGTGGAACTTCTGCTGTAGGTATCAAGATGTATTTTTTTTCGTTAATTAAATTAATATGAAATAAATCATCGCTAAATTTAGGTAATTGACCTGTACCATAAAGTGATTCAGAATTAACTAAATAAGGCACATAAGTTTCTACATAATGGTGTTTAATAGTATGTAAATCCAACATGAACTGACTTAATGCACGATGTAAAAGAGCAATTCCTCCTTTCATCACTATAAAGCGAGATCCTGATATTTTTGATGCAGATTCCCAATCTAGTTGATTTATTTTTTTTCCTATTTGAATGTGATCTTGAACTTCAAAGGTATATTTTTTTTTAATTCCCCAATATTTTATTTTTTTGTTATGTATTGATTTAATTCCTTCAGGAACATCATCATCGGGAATATTAGGTATTAAAGAAGAAAAGTCATCAATTTTTTTTTTAAGTATTTTTAATTTTTTTATATATTTATTTAAATTTTGACTTGATTCTATGACTTTTTGTTTCAAAAAACTGTTTTCTTTTTTAATTAGATTGGATTGTTTAAACTCATTAGATAAATTATGATGCGTATGTTGCAAATTTTCAGTTTTAATTTGAAGAATTTTACGTTTTTCTTCCATAGAAGAGATTAATGCAATATCTAATATAAAACCTTTTTTTAATAATCTTTTAGATACTGAAGGTAATTCATTACGTAATAAATAAGGATCTAACATGATATCGTAGTCTTTAAGTTAAAATTAAACATTGTTTTAAAATATATATGAATATATTCTACATTAGAACAACATTTAATAAATTTATTAAAAATTAATAAATTTTAGTTAAACAATAAAAAAATTATATTTATTTATAAATGCATTCTATTGAAATTCTATTACACTAATAAATTTATAAACTTTCAATACATTAAATATAAAAATAAATTAAAAAATAATTAATTTTTTTAAAAGTACTCAAAAAATTCTTATTAACTTCGTAAAAATCTTTTCAACTTATAAAATATATAACATGAAAAATAAAAAATATAGCAAATTAATCATTTTAGGCTCTGGACCAGCAGGATACACTGCGGCTATTTATGCTGCAAGGTCTAATTTAAATCCTTTCTTAATTACCGGAATAAATAAAGGAGGTCAATTAATGAATACAAATGAAATTGAAAATTGGCCTGGAGATTTTAATAAAATCACTGGACCAGAGCTCATGAATCGAATGTATCTACATGCCTTGAATTTTAATATAAAAATTATAACTGATAACATTATTAAAGTAGATTTTAAAAATAAACCATTTGTTTTAAACGGAGAAAAATATACATATATTGCTGATGCAATCATTATTGCTACGGGGGCAAGTCCCCGTTATCTAGGATTAGAATCAGAAGAATTATTTAAAGGAAAAGGCGTATCAACATGCGCAGTATGCGATGGATTTTTTTATAAAGGTAAAGAAATTGCCGTAGTAGGAGGTGGAAACACTGCTATAGAAGAAACTTTATACTTGTCAAACTTTGTTAAAAAAGTTCATTTAATACATCGAAAAAGTAATTTTAGTGCTGAAAAAATTTTAGTTAGTAGATTAATGAATAAAATACAAGAAAAAAAAGTTATACTTCATTTAAATTATACTGTGAAAAAAATCTTTGGAAATGTACTTGGTGTTAATTCAATATTAATTGAAAAAATAAAATTAAAAGAAAAAAAAGAAAAAACACTAGCAGTATCTGGATTGTTTGTTGCAATTGGTCACGTACCTAATACAAATATTTTTATTGATCAATTAAAAATAAAAAATGGTTATATTCAAGTTTCTAGAGAAACTCATGGAAATTACACACAAACAAGTATCCCTGGTATTTTTGCAGCTGGAGATGTGATTGATCATGTGTATAGACAAGCAATTACATCATCTTCAAGTGGATGCATGGCTGCATTAGATAGCGAGCGTTATCTTAATTCTATAAAATTATAAAAAATGCGTTTAATACGGTTCATACAAAAAATTACAGACTGGTAAAACAAGACGGTATTAGATATAATGCATAAATCAAAAAAATAAAATTTTAAATTATAGAGTATTACATGACTAAAGAAGATAATATTGAAATGCATGGAACAGTAATCGACACTTTACCTAATACTATGTTTCGTGTTGAATTAGACAATAAACATATTATAACAGCACATATTTCAGGTAAAATGAGAAAAAATTACATTAGAATATTAACTGGAGATAAAGTAACTGTTGAACTAACTCCTTATGATTTAAATAAAGGTCGAATTATTTTTAGAAGCAGATAATTTTGATACTTTAAAAAAATAAATATTATTATCATATAATTAAATTTAATCAATATTAAATATGTAATTGTATGATTTAAAAAAGTATTTATTTTTATTTTTTAAAACAATTTAATTTTTCAAAGTGTATATTATTATTTCTAACTTTCAGACAGTTGATATATTCATTAAAGGTAAAATAATTATTTTCTATAAAAAAAGAGAATATATGCGTACTAAATATTGCGGACAAATTCAAACAATTGACTTAAATAAGAAAATCGCAGTATGCGGATGGATCTATAAGATTCGTAATTTTGGTCAATTTATTTTTGTGGATATAAGCGATTGGACGGGGATAGTTCAAGTCGTTTTTCAATCAAATAATGATGTAATTTTTAAACAAGCGAAAAAGTTAAAAAATAATTTTTGTGTTCAAATTTTAGGTATTGTGATAAAAAGAAAACAAAAAAATTGCAAACTTTACACTGGAGAAATTGAAATTTTAGCAGATGAATTAAATATTTTAAATTCGTCCAAACCGATTCCGCTTGATTTTACTAGCAATCGTGATGATACCAAACTAAAATATCGCTATTTAGATTTACGTTATAATAAAATTATTGAAAATCTAAAAATAAGAAGCAATGTAGTAGATTTAATAAGGACATTTATGAAGAAAAAAAATTTCATAGATGTCGAAACACCAATTTTAACTAAATCTACTCCAGAAGGAGCCAGAGATTATTTAGTTCCTAGTAGAAATTATCATGGAAAGTTTTTTGCTTTGCCGCAATCCCCTCAATTATTTAAGCAATTGTTAATGATTTCTGGAGTAGACAGATATTATCAAATAGCAAAATGCTTTCGAGATGAAGATTTACGATCAGATCGTCAACCAGAATTTACTCAAATTGATATTGAAGCTTCTTTTGTAACTTCTACTCAAATTCGAAGTATTGTTGAAAAATTAATAAAAACTGTTTGGTCTAAAACAATTAGTTCAAAATTATCAAAATTTCCCACAATTTCTTTTCATAAATCAATGGAAATTTATGGATCAGATAAACCAGATTTACGAAATCCAATAAAAATTATTGATGTTTCTAATATATTTAAAAAATCTAATCATAAATTGTTTTTTAACTTGAATTTAAATAAAAAAAATCGAATAGCATTATTACGCATTCCTAATGCATCTAATTTAAGTCGTAAAAAAATTGATGATTACTCTGAATATTCAAAAAAAAATGGTGCTAAAAAATTATTTTATATAAAATTAGAAAAGATAGAAGATAAGTATTATAATTTTCAAAGTTCAATGAAAAAACTATTAAATAATCATGTAATCAATAAAATATTAAAAAAAACTAATGCTAAATCTAAAGACATTCTTTTTTTAATCGCTGATGAAACACATATTGTTAATAAAGTTCTTGGAATGTTAAGGATTAAGATAGGAATTGATTTAAAAATTACTAAAAAATCTTCTTGGAAACCAGTTTGGATTGTAGATTTTCCTATGTTTATTAAAGACTCAAACAATTGTTTTTCTTCTATGCATCATCCATTCACTTCTCCGAAAAAAGAAGATGAAAAAAAACTACACAAAACACCTGAACTTGCTATAGCTGATAGTTATGATCTTGTAATGAACGGTTATGAAATTGGAGGAGGATCAGTTCGAATTAATAATTATAATATTCAAAAAAAAATTTTTGATATACTAAAAATAGAAAATAAAATTCAAAATAAAAAATTTGGATTTTTTATTGAAGCTTTAAAATACGGAGCTCCTCCACATGCAGGTATAGCTTTAGGATTAGACAGAATTGTTATGCTTTTAACTAATAGTAAAAATATTAGAGATGTGATTGCTTTTCCTAAAACAACATCTGCTACTTGTTTAATGACAAATTCTCCTAGTGAATTAAATGATTATAAATTGAAAGAAATAGGAATTAAGATTATAAAAAATACTTTTAATGAAGTTACTTAAAAAAAACACTTTTTATGTTACTCAATAAGTATAACAAAAAAGAAAATAAGACAATTGATGAACTAACCGGTGTGTGATAAAAAACAGATAAAACTATACCCCCTGTAACAGAAAAAATACTTAAAATTACTGAAACAATAGCCATTTTTTCTGGAGAACCTGAAAAATTTTGAGCTGTAGATGGAGGAATAATTAGTAAAGAAGTAACTAGTAAAGCTCCAACAAACTTAATAGCTATAGAAATAGCTAAAGCAGTGGTAAGCATTACAGTTAAACGCGCATAAAAAACATTAACTCCATTAATTTGAGCTAATTCTTCATTAATCGTGGCTGATAAAATAGATTTCCATTTTATAATTAAAATACTTAAAATTAATAAACTTCCGAAAGCAATGTAAATTAGATCAGAATATGTTACAGATAATAAATCACCAAATAAATAACTATTAATATCTTTCTGTTTATCTTTGGAAATTAAACTCATAAATACGATTCCAAGAGATAGAGAACTATGAGACATAATTCCTAAAATGGTATCTAGAGATAAAGGAAGAATCTTTTCTAAAAATGATAACACAATAGCAAGCAAACTTACAACCGTAAAAACCATGAAAAAAGAATTAATATCAAATACTATAGATATAGAAAAACCTAATAAAGAAGAATGAGATAGAGCATCTCCAAAAGATGACATTCGACGCCAAACTATAAAAGAACCTAAAATCCCTGTTGCTACAGCTAGTAAAATGCCAGCTACCCATGCTATAAAAATCATTTCACACATAATAAAAAATCGCTCTATTAATATATGTTACAATTTTAACAATTATGAATATGCTTGTGATTATGATGATAAATCGCTAATTCTTTTATTCGATTTAATCCAAATATAGAAATGAATTCTAAATTTTTAAACACTTTCTCTGGAGTACCAGAGCAGCAAACATAATTGTTCAAGCAAATGATATCATCTGTTTTTGACATTATAAAATTTAAATCATGAGAAACCATTAAAATAGCACATTTTAAATCATTTCGAATTTCATTGATTAATTCATATAAATCAAGTTGACCAGACATATCAACACCTTGTGTTAACTCATCTAAAACCAGCAAATGAGGATTATTTAATAAAGCTCTCGCCAAGAGAACACGCTGCATTTCTCCTCCAGACAACTTTTGTAATTGACAATTCTTTAAAGATTCTGCTTTTACTTTTTTCAGTATTTCTAATATTTTGTTGTTTTCTTTGATTTTTTGAGATAACTGCATAAAACGTTCTACTGTAACAGGTAATAAATGATTAAGATAGAGTTTTTGAGGAACATAACCAATAGATAATTTTGATAAGTAAGTAATCTTTCCCAAACTAGGCTTTATCAATCCTAATACAACACGAACCAAAGTGGATTTACCCGCTCCATTTGGTCCAATTAAAGTTAGAATACGATTAGATTTTAAAGAAAATGATATATTTGAAAGAATAGATCGATTTGATAGATTTACGTAAATATTATTTAGTTTGATTAGTTTTAACATAGTTAATCGAATTACATACTTTATATTTTTATAATTTTATTATAGGTTAGATTTTTTTAAAAAAATATAAATTATATGAAAAATAAAAAATTTTTTATAAAAAATTTATTTTGTGCTCTTATATAATTAAACTGTAATAAGTAAACCATGAACAACATAATGAAACTTATAATAACGTATGTAATTATTCATATACTTTTTGTTTTGTTGAAGAAATATAGTTATATAAAATTTTTATTTAATCAATATGTTTTTTGAAATTAAAAGGAACAAAATAAAGTGCAAAAAATTTGTCAATCATTATTTTATTTAAAAACACATGTTAAAAAAACAATAGAATTAATAATTAATTTAAAATTATTTGTTTTTTTATTTTTTATTACATTTTTTTCTGTATCAAAAGCAAATATTTTATTAAAAAAAAACTGTTATAAAAAAAAAGACAATAATTGTATAAAATATCAATATACTATTTTTAAAGGAGATCAAATTGGGACAATTTTAAATCAGTCAGGAGTCAATATAAATGACATTTTAAAATTAATCAAAAAAGACTCATGTTTAAATGTAATAAACATAGGAGATACTTTTTCTTGGACAATTAATAAATCTGGAGAATTGTTAGAGTTAAAATGGTATTTTTCCAAAATACAAAAAAAAATATATAAAAGAGTCAGTAACAATTTTATTGTTATTAATCATTTTCCAAAAATTTTATTAAAAAATAAAATTATCCTTATCAAAAAAAATTCAAATTTTTTTAAAAGTGCACAAAAATCGGGTTTAAATAAAAATGAAATATATGAGATTATTAAAGCTATAAAATGGCAAATAAATTTCAATAAATTAAATATTGGAAGTAACTTTAATTTAATTTTTTTATATAAATCAGATAGTTTAGAAAAAACAAAAAAAAATAGATATTTATTAGGGATTAAATTAAATAATTTTGGAAAAACATACTATTCTATTCGAGCATTTAATGAATCGTTTTATAATATTAATGGTTTAAACGAAAAAAATGATTTTATGGATTTCTCATTTTTAAAAAAATATCGAATTTCTTCTAAATTTAATCTAAATCGTCTACATCCAATAACGCATCGCGTCAGTCGTCATTTAGGAATTGACTTAGCTATGCCTGAAGGTACCCCTGTTTTAGCTACGAGCAATGGTCAAGTAAAAAAAGCTGAATTTAATTCTATAGCAGGTTTTTTTATTGAAATAGAACATTTAAATCAATTTAAAACAAGATATATGCATCTAAAAAAAATTCTTATACATCCTGGAGATGAAATAAAGAAAGGCGAAAAAATTGCTTTATCTGGAAATACAGGAAGAACTACTGGACCACATTTACATTATGAAATTTGGAATAATAATTGCGCAATTAATCCTATGAATGTACAATATTTGTTTTTTAAAATTCTCACAAATGAAGAAAAAAAAATTTTTTTAAAAGAATCAAAAAAAATTTTAAAAATGTTAAAATAATACAACTTCTAAGGTATATTTTCCTCTAAAAAAAATTATATAACCTTTAAAATTCGAATAGTATTTGTTTTACCTTTTTTTCCAATAATATCACCTTGAGTAACAATTACTAAATCACCAATTGATAAAAAATTTTTTTTATATAATAAATTAATAGCATTGTTTGCTGCTTGAGATCCGTGTTTTTTGCTATCAAAATAAATAGGAATTACGCCTCTATAAAGAGCCGATAAATTTAAAGTTCTTATATTTTTAGATAAAGCAAAAATTGGTAAACCAGATGTAATTCTAGAAGTCATTAGAGCAGTTTTTCCTGATTCCGTCATAGTAATAATTGCTGAAATCCCAATTAAATGATTAGCCGCATACATAGATGACATAGCAATCGCTTCTTCAACATCATTAAATTTTATGTTAAGACGGTGTCTAGATACATTAATACTAGGTACTTTTTCTGCACCTCTACAAACTTTTGCCATATTAATGACAGTTTCTGATGGATATTTTCCAGATGCAGTTTCTGCTGAAAGCATAACTGCATCACTTCCGTCTAAAACTGCATTCGCGACATCCATTACTTCAGCCCGAGTAGGTAATGGATTAATTATCATTGATTCCATCATTTGCGTTGCAGTAATTACAACTTTGTTTAATTGTCTAGCAGTTCGAATTAATCTTTTTTGAATACCTACTAATTCGGAATCGCCAATTTCAACGCCTAAATCTCCTCTGGCTATCATTATAGCATCTGAAGCTAATATGATATCTTCAATAATCTGTTGATTTTTTACAGATTCGGCTCTTTCTATTTTAGCAACAATATTTGCACAACTTCCTGATTTTTTAGCTAGCTCTCTGGCTTCATTTATGTCATGACTGCATCTCGGAAATGATATTGCTAAATAATCTACATCAATCTCTGAAGCAAGTATGATATCTTTTTTATCTTTTTCAGTTAAAACATCAGCAGATAACCCCCCCCCTAATTTATTAATTCCTTTATTATTAGAAAGAATTCCTCCAATTTGAACTATAGTAAATATTTCAGAATCATTTACATCAAGTACTTTCAATTGTATTTTTCCGTCATCTAACAAAAGAATATCATTTTTTTTTAAATCATATGGTAAATTTTTATAGTCAATTCCTACTCTTTCTTCTGTTCCGAAATTTTCTTCTAAATTTGAATCTAAAATAAAAAAATGACCTATTTTTAAAAGAATTTTATTTTTTTTAAATCTGGAAATTCTGATTTTAGGACCTTGCAAATCTCCAAGTAGTGCAATGTGACAATTTAATTCAATCATGATTTCTCTAGCTTTTTTTGCTCTTATTTTATGTTCATTTGCTGAACCATGAGAAAAATTTAATCGTAGCACATTGGCTCCAGATTGAATGATTTTCTTTAAATTATTATTATCATCTGTAGATGGTCCTAAAGTAACAACAATTTTAGTTCTTCTTAATCGATTTAACATAATAATACCTCGAAATTGTAAACGTAATTCCAAATAAGATTGAATTTTATTTGTAAAAATAGAAAAACTTAAAAAATTTATAAATGTTTTAATAAAATTAATAATGTATACAGAAAAAAATATTTATATTCTTTGAATTATTAAGTAATATTAAATTTTTTAACTCTATTGTATAAAAAATAATACACATAAACAAATAATCTTATATAATAAATATTTTTTAATTTAATGAAACATTACATCTTCAATAAATCATATTTTGAAATATTAGTTTCAAGCATTATATAAATTTGATAAAGAGAAAAAGATGATTAAAAATATTGATACAGGTTGCGATTTAGTAATTTTTGGAGCAAAAGGGGATTTGTCAAAAAGAAAATTACTTCCTGCTTTATACAAGTTAGAAAAATCTCACAATATTCATAAAAATACACGTATCATTGGTGCAGGTCGTGCAAATTGGAACGCTCAAGAGTATAAAAAAGAAGTAAAAAATTCAATAAAACAATTTTTAAATGAAGAAATTGATGATGTTTATTGGAAAAAGCTAAGTAATCGCTTATATTTTTGCAATATTGATGTTTATAAAACGTCAGATTTTTTAAAATTAAAAGAGATACTGAAAATAAGACGCAATGTAACAATTTATTATTGCGCTGTACCTCCCAGTACATTTGATTCAATTTTTACTCAATTAGGAAAATTAAATTTAAATTCCAATTTAACACGTATAATTATAGAAAAACCATTAGGAATTTCTTTAGAAACATCTCAAGAAATTAACAATAAAATTTCAAAATATTTTTTAGAATCTCAAATTTTTAGAATTGATCATTATCTCGGTAAAGAAACAGTTTTAAATCTTTTACCTTTACGTTTTGCTAATTCGTTATTTTATCATAATTGGAACAACAAGATAATTGATCATGTACAAATCACTGTTTCTGAAGAAGTAGGAATTGAAAATAGATGGAATTATTTTGATCAAATGGGACAGATGAAAGATATGGTTCAAAATCATTTATTGCAAATGCTAACTATTGTTGCAATGTCGATGCCAAAAAATTTTGAATCTAAATATATTCAAGAAGAAAAAATAAAAATATTACGATCTTTAAGAAAGATTGACAAAGATAACATAAATCAAAAAACTGCTAGAGGGCAATATTCTTCCGGCATTATAAAAGGAAAAAATGTACCTTCTTATCTAAAAGAAAACGGTTCAAATCAAAATAGTGACACTGAAACGTTTGTTTCTCTTAAAGTAGAAATCGAAAATGATCAGTGGTTAGGTGTTCCATTTTACTTAAGAACTGGAAAACGTCTAGCACATAAATACTCTGAAATAGTTATTTATTTTAAAAAAACTTCTAATAATTTATTCCAATATTCTTGTAAAGAATTTCCTCAGAATAAATTAATTATACGTTTAGAGCCAAATGCAAGTATTTACATGAATATATTAAATAAAATCCCAGGCATAGAAGAACAGTACAAATTAAAAAGCTATTTGATGAAATTTAATTACTTTAAAGAAATAAGTAGTTACAATTTAATTGATGCATATGAAAGATTATTGTTAGAGAGTATGAAAGGAATTCAATCTTTATTTGTATGTCGAGAAGAAGTCGAAGAAGCGTGGAAATGGATAGATCCAATCGTTAATGCTTGGAAAAAAGAAAAAAAAAGTACATTACAATTATATAAAGCAGGTTCATGGGGACCAATAAATTCAAATCTTATGATAAATAAAGATAATCGAAAATGGAACAGATTTGACAAAATTTAAACTTGAACAAGTTATCTATCTTGACTTCGTAAAGAATATTATGTTAGCTTAAAATTAATATTTTAAAAATATAAAAATATTGAAAATTATTTTTAGATTTTATCTAATTTACTCATAATATTTTTATGAATTATAATAAATACTAATTTAAAAATATTTTTTTTCTGTTCTTTATCATATTTTTTATCAAGACTAGTTTTTTTTAATTAAGGAAGATAATATCTTATGATACGCATTATTCTTTTTTTGTGCACTAATTTAGCTGTTATGTTAATATTTGGCCTAATCCTTAGTCTGATAGGTGTTCAGTCTAACAGTGTTTACGGTCTATTAATTATTTCAAGTTTATTTGGATTCAGTGGTTCGTTTTTATCACTTATTATGTCAAAATGGATTGCATTGCGTTCTGTAAATGGAAAAATTATTATTCATCCTCGAAATGAAACAGAAAAATGGATAATTGATACTGTTCGTCAGCAATCTATTAAAAAAGGCATTATCATGCCACAAATAGCAATATATCATGCTATTGATATGAATGCATTTGCCACTGGAGCGCGAAAAAATTCTGCTTTAATTGCAATCTCTACAGGATTGTTAGAAAACATGACCCGAGAAGAAGCGGAAGCTGTAATAGCTCATGAAATTAGTCATATTTCTAATGGTGATATGATTACTATGACTTTAATTCAAGGAGTAGTAAATACTTTTGTTATTTTTATATCACGCATGCTTTCACAAATAATTACTGGTTTAGTCACAAACAACCGAAATGAAGAAGATGTAGAAGAAAAAAATCCAATCTCATATTTTTTAATATCTACATTTTTAGAATTAATTTTTGGTGTATTAGCAAGTACGATTACTATGTGGTTTTCAAGACACCGTGAATTTTATGCTGACGCAAGCTCAGCTAATTTAGTAGGTCGAGAAAAAATGATTTCTGCATTAAATCGTCTGAAAATTAGCTATGAGCCTCAAGAGTCTGAAAGTATGATTGCACTGTGTATTAATGGAAAATCTCATTCTTTTTTACAATTATTTGCTTCTCATCCGTCTTTAGATAAAAGAATAGAAGCATTATATAATCAAGATTATATGTAAAAAATTTCTCTTAATAGAAATAATCATATCTATTAAGAGAATAGATACAATCTTTTAAGATTTATAAATTAACTTAAACTTGTTTTTTTTTTTAAAATGTTATAACATAAAATGTGTTAATTATATTTTAAATATAATTAATTTAATTTTTAAAAAACAAGTAAAAGTTATTTTAAATTTATTATTGTAAATTTTAAAAATTTAAAACAAAAATCTTAATATAATATCTCTTTTCAAATCTTACATTTATGTCTTATACAATGTTTTTTTGATTTCTAAATAAATAAAAAACTAAGACTGTCAAATATATTCTCAAGACATTAAGGAAGAGAATAAAAATCAAAAATTAATTAAAATAATTAAAAAATTAAAAGATGTAGTTTGACTATGTTTAGATAAAAAATTTTTTACTTTTCTTATACGTAATAAAATAAATTTAAAATACAAAATCTATTAAAAACTCATCTTTCTTTTGTATAAACATTATTATTTAAAAAATAAAGTACTTTTTAAAATACAAAAATTCTTTGTTTTTAAAAAAATAAATATAGTTCTTTTATGTAATTTTTACATTTAAATATTTATGTTTTTTAACCTCTTTAAAAACCTGTTATTTTATAACAAAAATTTTTAACTATCTTGAATATAATAGGTTTTAACTTCACAGATGAATTCTCTTAAAATACGTTTTTTTATAACCAATTTTTACCAAAAAATTTTCAAATTTTCTAAAAAAAAAGAAATAAATTATAGAAATATATTAATATTTCTATTCATGTTTTAGATAAATTAAATATTACGCTGTCCTATTTTTTTACGGAGTTTTTCTGATGGAGTTTCTTTTTGACCCGTCAACTTGGGCTGGCTTATTAACGCTCGTTATACTAGAAGTAGTGTTAGGAATCGATAATTTAATATTTGTAGCTATTTTATCGGAAAAAATACCTCCTCATCAACGGGATAAAGCACGTACAATTGGATTAGGATTAGCTCTGGTAATGCGTTTAGCATTACTATCATTAATCTCTTGGGTCGCTACACTTACTTCTCCTATTATTATTAATCAGTTTTTTTATTTTTCAGTACGTGATTTGATTTTATTATTTGGTGGTTTTTTTTTATTATTTAAAGCTACAGTTGAATTGCATGAAAGATTAGAAAGTGAACCTCAAGAAAATACAGAAAATAAAAATTATGCTAGTTTTTGGACAGTAGTTATTCAAATAGTCATACTTGACTCAGTTTTTTCTTTAGACTCAATTATAACAGCGGTTGGAATGGTTAATCAATTGTTTATTATGACAATAGCAGTTATATTAGCCACAATTGTAATGTTGTTAGCATCAAAAAAGTTAACTCATTTTATAAATCTTCATCAAACTGTAGTTGTTTTGTGTCTTAGTTTTTTATTAATGATTGGATTTAGCTTAGTTGCAGAAGCATTAAGATTTCATATTCCTAAAGGATACTTATATGCAGCTATAAGCTTTTCAATATTAATAGAAATATTCAATCAAATAGCTCGACGTAATTTTATTCAACATCAATCAAGAAGACCTATGAGACAAAGAGCAGCTGAAGCTATATTACGTTTAATGATAGGAGAAAAAAATAAAAATAAAAAAATAAAAAAAAATAAAAATAACATGAATAAAAAAACAACTTTTCATACATCATTAGAATCAGATGTATTTAAAGATGAAGAACGGTATATGGTTAATGGTGTTTTAACTTTCGCAGGTAGATCTATTAAAAGTATTATGACTCCAAGAGGAAATATTTCTTGGGTTAATGCAGAAAAAAGTACTAGTGAAATTCGGACACAACTACTAGATACACCCCACAGTCTTTTTCCGGTTTGTAAAGGAGAATTAGATGAAATAATAGGAATCGTTAGGGCTAAAGAATTATTAGTTGCTATTGAAAAAAATATAGATGTTTGTAGTTTTTCTAGTAAAATACCGCCAATTATTATACCTGACACTTTAGATTCGATTAATCTTCTTGGAGTGTTGCGTCGCGCCCAAGGAAGTTTTGTAATTGTAAGTAATGAATTTGGAGTGGTACAGGGATTAATTACCCCTTTAGACGTTTTAGAATCTATAGCAGGAGAATTTCCAGATGCAGATGAAACGCCAGATATTATCAAAGAAAATAATAGTTGGTTAGTAAAGGGCGAAACTGATTTGCATTCTTTACAACAGTTACTTAATACTGAAGCATTGATCCAAGGGAATAATTGCGCATCTTTAGGAGGCTTGCTAATTTCTCAAAAAGGTCGACTGCCACTTCCTGGAGAAATTATTAACATCTACCCTTTCTATTTTCATATTGTTAAAGCAACAGAATATCGAATTGATTTAGTCAGAATAATTAGAAATTCAAAAAATAGTACTAATATATCGTGATATAATTATATGTTGTAATTAAATAAAGATGTCTGATTTTTTTAAATTCTTAATTTTATTAAAATATTTTTTTGAGATAAACATGAATTACATTATCTTAGCAATCGAAACTTCTCTTGATTGTTGTTCTATTACTATTCACAAAAAAAAATATATATATTCTATATCAAAAATATGTAAAAAAAAACATACTGAAATAATTTTACCAATGATAAAAAAAGCTTTATCTTATACGGAAACAAAATTTAACGAATTAAATTTTATTGCTCTTGCCAAAGGACCTGGAAATTTTACCAGTTTACGTATTTCTACAAGTATTGCTCAAAGTTTATCTATAAGTTTACAAATTCCTATAATTGGAATTTCTACTTTAAAAATTATGGCTGAAAAAGTATGGAGAAAATATAAAAAAAAACAAATATTAGTGGCTATCAACGCAAAAAAGGGATATTTATATTGGGCGGAATATATTCGTGTCTCATCAATTTGGAAAGGAAGAAAAACAGAAATTTTAATTGATGAAGAATCAGTAGAAAAAAAAATAAAAAATATAAAAACAATTTGGACAACATCAGGAGATGGATGGAAAACAATAAAATATGAAAATCCTTTAATAAAAAAATATAATATTTTTTTCCCGAGCTCTAAGGATTTAATTCCATTAGCTATTTTAGCAATTAAAAATAAAAAAACACATCAACCATCTGAAATAAGTCCAAATTATTTAAATAATATTTTATAAAAGATAAATATATATTTTATATTGATCAATACTGAAATGCTTTTAATACACTTCAGTATTGATTTCATCTGATTAATTGTTTTTTAAATGAATTAAAAAATTTTTTCATTTGCGATATATTTTTTATATTTTTTTATTCAGGCACATTAATATTTAATTCCAATATAGAAATATCTTCATTTTTTTGTTCTAACTGCAATCTTATCATGTCAGAATCTATATTAACGTATTTTCGAATTACAGACAATATTTCACGTTTTAATTCAGGAAAATAGTCTGGTTCTGATTGATATTTCCTTTGTTCTGCAACAATTATTTGAAGCCTTTCTTTTGCAATATCAGCAGTATTTCTGTTCCGGGATAAAAAAAAATCCAATAAAGCCATATCTTATCTCCCGAATAAACGTTGTAAAAAAGTTTTTTTTTCTTCTTCAACAAAACGAAAATGATGATTTTCACCTAATAATCGATTTACAGTGTCAAAATAAGCGCATCCTGCATTAGAATGCTTGTCTAGTATAACAGATTCTCCTTGGTTAGATGCCTTGAGAACAGATGCATCTTCTGGAATGACACCTATTAATGGGATTCTAAGAATATCTAACACATCAGACATGCTGAGCATTTCTCCATTTTTTACTCGTTTTGGATCATAACGAGTTAATAAAAGATATTCTTTTATGGGTTTTTTGTTTTTTTCAGCTCTTTTTGATTTTGATGAAATAATTCCTAAAATTCGGTCAGAATCTCTTACTGAAGATACTTCTGGATTAGTTGTCACGATTGCTTCATCTGCAAAATATATTGCTAAGATAGCTCCAGTTTCTATACCAGCAGGAGAATCACAAATAATAAAATCAAATTCCATGTATGTGAGTTCTTTTAAAACTTTTTCTACACCTTCACATGTTAAAGAATCTTTATCTCGAGTTTGCGACGCAGGTAGTATGAATAAATTATTTGTTTTCTTATCTTTAATTAACGCTTGATTTAAATTTGCATCACCTTGAATAACATTAATAAAATCATATACCACTCTTCTTTCGCACCCCATTATTAAATCTAAATTTCTTAATCCTATATCAAAATCTATGACAATAGTTTTTTTTCCCTTTTTTGCTAGACCTGTTGCGATAGCTGCGCTAGAAGTCGTTTTTCCTACACCTCCTTTCCCTGAAGTTATTACAATTATCCGTGTCATACAAATATGCCCTTAAAAAATATGATTAACATAGAGAATTTATAGATAAAAACTTATTTTTTAAGAAAATTTGAGCCGATTTTCCAATGAATTCTAATGGAATTTGATCTACTAACCAATATTCACCAGATATAGAAACTAATTCTGCAAATAAACCTGTACAAAATATTTTACTTGTTGTATCTCCATTAGCTCCAGCAAGCACTCTTCCACGAACTGATCCATAAATATGAATGTTTCCATCAGCTACTAATTCTGCCCCTGCGCTAACGTTATTAACAACTATTAAATCAGCATGTTTAGCGTAAATTTTTTGACCAGAACGGACTAACGTATTTATAACATGAGTTTTTTCTGTTTTTTTGATTTTAATTTTTGATTTAGAAGATAAACAAATATTTTTATAAGTTTTTAAAGCATAGTTTATATGATTTGATTTTCCTTCTGATAAAATAGGAACTCCAGAATCAATAATATGTTTTTTTAAAAAAATGTTTTTACAACCACTTACTCCTATAATAAAAAATCCATAAGAAATAATAATTTTTTTTATTTTTTCCCAATTTACTTTATTTCTTAAACCTGATACATTAACTACAATAGGAGCATTTTTAAAAAATTTAGGATGTTCTTTAATTTTTTCATATAAAGATTTGTTAATTATATCTGTATCATGATTATTTAAATACAGTACTAATAGCGTAAAATTGCTGCCTTTGAGTTCAATAGGTTTTTTTTGCATATTTCTTGCTCAATTATATCTACTTGTATGTGTATATAAAATTTATACAGAATATAAATATTATTTTTTATATCAATTAATTATAAAAAATAACATGCATATTCAATGCAGTTGAATTATATTATAAATGATATATGATAACAATTTTATTTTTACTAAAAAATATTAATTTACATAAAAAATTAATTTTTTAAAAAATTATCTTTTATTCTCATTAAATAAATTAAGGATCGATATAAACTTGTTATTTTCTAAAAATAGTCAACTTATATTGCGTCATTATAAAAAATTCAAAACAAAAAAAGTTTTTTTTTCTGGTAATATTCAAGATACTTCTTCATTATTGATATCTTCTATCAGTATAAAAATACACTATCAAAAATATTACCATTGGATGAAATTAAGTCAAAATAAAATTAAAAATCAAAATATAAATACATATTTTTTTTTATCTAAAAAGATAATTAAAAATTATGATACTTTAGTTTACTATTGGCCAAAAAACAAAAATGAAGCAATATTTCAATTAATGCATTTATTATCTTTATTTTCAATTGGAACTGAAATTTTTATAGTAGGAGAAAACACTAGTGGAGTTAAAAGTGCATCAACTATTTTAGATAAATGGATGAAATTAGAAATTATAGAAAAAGCGAGAAATTCTATTTTAAGTTCAGGATTTTTGATAAAAAATACAAAATTTTCATTAAAAAGTTTTTTTCAAACGCATTCGTGGAAAAATGTACTTGTTAAGTCTTTACCAGGTGTTTTTGGTTATAAAAAAATAGATGAAGGAAGTAAGTTGCTTGCATCTACTTTTAAAAAAAGTGTTAGAGGAAAAGTTTTAGATATCGGCTGTGGATCAGGATTTTTGTCGGCTTATTTATCTTATTTTTCTCCCAATGCTTTTTTTACACTTTTAGACAACAATTTTTATGCTTTAATATCTAGTAAACATACAATGCAAACCAACAACAATAAATCAAAAATATTAATGAGTGATTTATATTCTAATGTATCTGATAAATTTGATTTAATTATTTCTAATCCACCTTTTCATAATGATTTAAAGAAAGATTTTAGTATGATTAAAAAAATTATATCCGAATCTATTAAATATCTAAAATATAAAGGAGAACTTAGATTTGTTATAAACAGTTGTTTTAATTTTGAGAATTTATTAAAAAAAACATTTAAAAAATACACGATTATTGAAAAAACTAATAAATATAAAGTTTATCAGTTGTTTTTAACATAAAAATTTTTATTAATTTATTACCCGGAGCGGGACTTGAACCCGCAAAGCTATAAAAAGCCGAGGGATTTTAAGTCCCTTGTGTCTACCAATTTCACCATCCGGGCTATTCAAACTTTTTTGAGGCGTATCCCGGAATCGAACCGGGTTAAACGGATTTGCAATCCGCTACATATCCAATCTGTCAACACGCCTATAGAATATTATTAATTAATTTTATCTATTATAGAAAAGAAAGAAAAAAAATACAAATTATTTTTAACAAAATTCTTGATAACATTTAATAAAAAAAAGTTTTATATCAATTTTATTGATAAATTTGTTTTAAAAAATTTTATTTTAATAAAAAAATTATAATTATCTTTACATTCAGGATTATACTAGTATAGTATTACAAAAATTAGTAAAAAGTTTATTTCATACCTTAAACAATATTGGAGAGGTGGCCGAGAGGCTTAAGGCAGCGGTCTTGAAAACCGCCGATGAGAAATCGTCCGAGAGTTCGAATCTCTCCCTCTCCGAAAATATATTACTTAAAATTATAATAATCTTATATTTATTAAAAATTTATTCCGATATAAAAACTGCATTACTTTTTATTTCTAAGATACAACTTCAATCTCTACGCGACGATCAGGAGCCAAGCAACTTATTAATAAAGAACGATTTTTAATATCTTTACATACTTGATTTGTTAAAGAATTTATATCTCCCATTCCTTGAATTTTAATTATATCTCTAGAAAATCCTCTAGAAATTAAATAGTTTTTAACAGCATAAGCGCGATCTTCAGATAATTTTTGATTATAGTCTCTATTGCCTATTTTATCAGAATATCCTGAAAGAATAATAGAAACATTTGTTAATTTTTTATCACTTATTTCGTCATTTAATACTTCTAATTTATCGTAAGCAATTGGTTTTATCTCTGCGCTGTTAAAGGGAAAATTAATATTTTCTCTGAGTTCAATATTTTTTGAATTTGTAAATTCAGAATTGCATAATGATGGAATTACTGCATGATTATTATGAGATTGACCGAATTTCCATCCAAAAGAAAGTACTGTATCTCCTAAAGAAGGATGCATTGATAAACTCGCAATATTCTGTATAGTGCTTTTCCATGTATAATCTATTCTAGCAAAAAATTGTTCCTTAAAAATATATTCAGCTCCCAAAGTAAAAGTTGGAAGTAACTTACTTTTTTTACTAATCAAATTTTTTAAACCTTTTTCCTCTAAAAGATCATCCCAAAGAATTGTTCCACCTAATCGGCTATAGAGATGAAAATTATTTGTTATAGGATATGATAATTTTGTTGCAATCTGAAAATTGTTGTCTTTAAGAGATTCTTGATCTTTTAGAAGTGTTTCATGTCGAAGCATTAAATACGAGAAAAAACCACTGGTATCATTTTCAGCTTCAAAAGAAAAATATGGATTAATATCATACCCCAAAAACACACTAAAAGTAGGAGAATAGAAATTATTTTTACTATTTTCAGATTTATTTAACGATTTAGAATCAGATTTATAGTTAAAAACATTTAAATTAGACCATCCCAGTTTTGTTCCTACATACCATCCATTTTGTTCTTTTGCCTGAACGGAAACAACTAAGCTAGCTAGAAATAATACTATGATAGCAGCTTGTTTTTTCATTTGACACTCCATTATTCTTAAAATGTATTATGATTAGTATAAATATGAATAAACTACTATTATTTACATAAAGAATCATATTTAATGTTGAGAGCACTTATCAATATTACCAATAAAATATATGCATTTTCTTTACTAGTTAAATAAAATCAAATAAATGCATCATATATGAAATACTTCATTAATAACATTGATAATTTTTAATTATTGATGCAATTTATATTATATTACTTTATCTTTAAAGATAGACAAGAAAAATTTAATAAACGAATACCTAAAAAATATAATGAGATTAAATATGAAGCTCCAGAAATAAATAAAACAAATAACAAACGAACCAATTTATAAAAAAAAGAACCTACTTCCCAAGAAGGCATAAAATTTAAAGTAAAGAACAAAAAGAAAATCATCGTCAATATCGAAAAAATTAAACGCACAAAAAAAATTAAATCTTTATATTTAAAACAAATTAATTTTTTTTGATTTAATTTCCAAAAAAGAAAAAAAAAGTTCATCCATCCACTAATGCTTATAGAAAGCGCAAGACCTACTTGTTGAAAATAAAAAATTAAAATTGGGTTCATTGCCTGTGTTAAAAATAAAGTGAATATTGAAATATTTACAGGAATTTTAATTTCTTCAAAAGAATAGAACGCAGAAGACAAAATTTTTATTAAAATAAAAGATACTAAACCAAATGAATATGCTTCTAATATCTTATGTATCATTAAAACATCAAAATCTGTGAATTTACCATGCTTGAAAAGGACAATAACTAATGGTTTTGAAAGAAAAAAAAGAATAACAGAACTAGGTAACGAAAATATTAATCCAATTTTTAATCCTGAGTTCAAAAGAGATTTAAATTCAGATTTATTAATATAATAACTTTTAGAAAAAAATGAAAATAAAACAGTACTTAATGAAACTCCTAAAATTCCAATAGGAAACTCAATTAATCTATCAGCATAGTACATCCAAGACACAGAACCAAAATTAAGTAATGAAATAAAAATATTATTAAAAATCAAAGAAATCTGATTAGCTGAAGATCCTAAAATAGAAGGCACTATTTTTTTTAAAACTCTTAAAAGACCAATATTTTTAAAATTAATTTTTGGTATAACTAACATATTTATTTTATATAAATACAAACATTGATAAAAAAGTTGAAAACATCCACCTATAGTGACTGACCATGCTAATGAAATAATACGAGGACTATAATAAGAACTAAAAAAAATAGAAAAAATGATAATGCTAATATTTAAAAGACAAGGAGAAAACGCAGGAATGGAAAAATATCCCCAACTATTTAAAATAGATGAAAAAAATGAAGAAAGAGAAACAAAAAAAATATATGGAAACATAATTTGTAGTAAATGTACTGACACCTTTAAAAGATCTGGTGATTTTGCAAAACCAGGAGCACTAATTAAAATTAAATAACGAGACCATACTATTCCTAATACTGTAATTATTATTAATATCAAAATCATCAAACTTAAAACTGAAGAAATAAAATTTTTTATGCATTTTCCGTTTTTTTGAGTCTTATATTTCATTAAAACAGGTACAAAAGATTGACAAAAAACTCCTTCTGAAAAAATACAACGTAAAAAATTAGAAATTTTAAAAGCAATAAAAAAAGCATCAGTAAACATAGAAGTACCAAATGTATTAGCAATTAAAACATCACGAAAAAAACCTAATACACGAGATATGAGAGTCATAATACTTACTGATATTAAAGATTTTAAAAGATTCATTCCAAAAATAACCTGTTATTTTAATTTTAAAAATAAGGTATATAAAAATTTTTTTTACTATATACAAGAATGTTTCTATTTATATGTTATATTTTATGTTTTGGACAACTAAAAATGTATTTACTTTAAATAAAATTTTAATTATAAATAAGATTAATAATGGAAAGATAATGTCAAAAAATATAAAAAAAATAACCATTACTAAACCCGATGACTGGCACGTTCATTTAAGAGACAATTTTATTTTAAACCGAGTTATAAACTATACGGGTCAATTTTATAAAAGAGCGATTATTATGCCAAATCTTTACAATCCTATTGTTGATTGTAAAAAAAGTATTGCTTATCGTGATAGAATTTTAAAATCTATGAAATTTAATTGTAAATTTCAGCCATTAATGACTTGTTATTTGACAGAATCTACTTCAATTAAAGAATTAGAAAGAGGTTTTTACGAAAAAATCTTTATAGCGGCCAAACTTTATCCAATTCGATCTACAACAAATTCAAACAAAGGAATTAAAAAAATAGATAATGTTTATTTTATTTTAAAACGTATGGAAGAAATTGGAATGCCATTGCTAATTCATGGAGAAGAAACTGATTTAAATATTGATATTTATGATAGAGAGTCAAAATTTATTGAAAATACTTTAAAACCTTTACGTTTAAAATTTCCAAAACTTAAAATAGTTTTAGAACATATTACAACTAAAGAAGCAATAGATTACATAAAAGAAAACGATCCATTTTATTTATCTGCAACAATTACACCGCATCATTTAATGTTTAATCGTAACGATATGTTGATTCATGGAATAAAACCCTATTTTTACTGTTCTCCTATTTTAAAAAGAAAAAATCATCAAATTGCATTAAGACAAGCCATTGCTAGAGGGGACAAACACTTTTTTTTAGGAAGTGATACAGCTCCACACCTGGATCATCATAAAATTAATAAAACTGGACAAGCAGGAATATTTAATGCTCCTTCTTCTTTATTAGCATACATTACAGTTTTTGAAGAAATGAATGCTTTAAATCAATTTGAATCTTTTTGTTCGAAAAATGGACCTAAATTTTATAATATGCCCATTAACAAAGAAAAAATTACTTTTGTTCGAAAACCATTTAAAGTTATAAAAAAAATTCAGATAGGAAATAATATTATTATTCCATTTTTATCTGGTCAAACCTTAAATTGGTCTGTATACATTTAATCTATAAATTCAAACGTTATCCAATATAAAGATAGTTTTTTGTTAAATATTTATTGTGATTCCAAATTTCCATCAACATTATAAATAATTTTTTTATTATGCGCATTTAGTAAATCTAAAAAATGTTGATTTAAATACATTCTATGATTTAACAGCTTTTTATTTTTAAAGTTTAATTCCTTTAAAATCAAAGACTGATCAACAATATTTTCCCAAACTTTTTTTAATTTTGGTTTATTAACATAGGGTTTAAATATATTGTATTTTTTTTCTAAAATACATCGATTTTTATTAGCACTCAACAATTTTTTTATCAAAATTTTTTTATCCTTACCAATACATTGAAGCATAACTGCTATATTATCTTTAGAATCTAATAAAATATTGTGCTCTTGATATGTTATATCTCTCAAAAAAAATAAAATTTGTTCAGTAATTTTTATGATATTTATAAGTTTTTTCATTTAACTTATTCCGTTTATATTTATTTCTTTTAAAAATTTTTTTATATAGTAAAATAAAAAATAAAAAAGTTAATTATTCATATTTCTTTAAAAAAATATTTTTACATGAAGACAATTACTTCACCATTTTCGTTTACTTTTCCATTAATGACATTATTATTGTTAATTTTAACTCGTACATTTTCATTATTAGCAGCATTTTCTAACGCTTTGCCTTTAGTGAAAATAATAAAATTAACTCCATGGACTACGATATTGACCATTTGATTTATTTTAACTAACCATAATGGACGTACCATAAAAGAAGTTACTGGCTGAAATGGGAAAATATCACGTAAACTAACTTTATTTATTACATCTTTCATTTGAAAGTATGTATGATTAGGCAAAGTATCCAAACGTCCAATTATAATTTTTAAATCTGATTCTTTGATTCGAGAACCTCTTAGAATTTTTTTATTTGCCGTTACATATTCTCCTTCAACTTGAACTTCAACCTGTAAATATTGGCGATCTTTTCCGCAAGTGTAAAGGACTTCAATTAAACCAAAATAATGAAAATTTTGTAATAATGAAAAAAATGGTCTTTTACAGAAAATATTTTTTTTAAGTTGAGTGTGTAATATTACATGGATTTTTTTATTATCAAACAAATGATTTTTCTCGAAAAAATGAGTTAATTGATCAGTTAAGTTAAAAGCATTGACTCTAAAAGACAAAAAAAATAAAAAAAAATAAAAAATTGCTTTCAATACTGTCATTTTATTCCCTTTTGTATTAATTTATTAAGTAAAAGATATAGTTATTGTCGAGATATAGTTTAAAAAAATATTTAATTTAAATTAAATAATATTAATACAAAGGTTGCTTGAAAGTACATACATATAGAGTTATTTTTTAGAAAAAAGATTAAATAATAAAAAATTTTTGATATTATAAATATTCTTTATTTAACTTAAGATTAACTGATATATCAAGTGTTAACTAAAAATTTTGTGTATTATATATTAAGTAAACTTTTCAAAAAATATAAAAGAGATAAAAAAATGTTTGAAAAAATTAATAAAAGTTTTGATTTCAATCAAAATGTATTAAATCTATACTCAAAGAGACAAGAAATTTTAACTTCAAATATAGCTAACTCTGATACTCCTGGATACAAAGCAATGGATATTAGCTTTAAAAATGAATTTAATAAAATAATAAATAAAAATAACATGAGAAATAAAGAAATTTTTTTAACTAAAACATCTCCTTATCACTTAGATTTACATAAAAATGTTTTATCTTCAATTAAAATAATACCGGTAAAATCGAATGAAATAAAAAAAAATAAAAATACTGTAGATATGAATCGAGAAAGAATACAATTCATACAAAATAGTTTAAAATATCAATCAAGTTTAGCATTTATAAAAAATGAAATTAAAAATATAATGCATGTTTTACAGGGATAAACAATCATGTCTTTAACTAGAGCATTGGACATAGCCGGTTCAGCAATGACGGCGCAGTCACAAAAAATAAGTGTTATTGCTAGCAATTTAGCAAATTCAGAAAGCGTAGTGTATAAAAATGGGAGTTTTTTTCCATATATTGCAAAAAAAGTTATTTTTAAATTAAATTCTTTAGAAAACAATGATATAGGAGGCGTAAAAGTATTAAAAATAGTAAACGATTCTGCTCCTTTAAAAAAAATGTATGATCCATTTAATCCAATGGCTAATAAACAAGGATACGTCTTAACTTCAAATGTTAACCCAATCACTGAAACTATAAATAATATTTCAGCAGCAAGGAGTTATCAAGCAAATGTAGAAGTCTTAAAAACTATAAAATCAATGATAATCAAAACATTAACACTGAGTGAATAAAAAATCACGAGAGAAATAAATGAATACTATTAACAATATTAATTCATCTATAGAAAATCCGTTCGTAGATTCATATAAAAAAAACGTAAAAACAGAATCTAATGCATTAGATTTACAAAAAAACTTTTTAAGTTTATTAATTACTCAAATTAAAAATCAAGACCCTACAGATCCCATAAAAAACACTGAATTAACATCGCAATTAGCTCAAATAAATACTGCTACTGGAATTGAAAGATTAAATGACACTGTTGGGAAGTTTTCTAATCAGTTAAATACAACCCAAAAAATTCAAATTTCTTCTTTAATTGGGCATCACGTTATGATTCCTAGTTCTCAAGTTGTACATACTGATATAGAAGATACTAAATTTGGTGTAGAATTAATCGGAAACGCAACGTTAGTTCGAATACAGATCGAAGATAATAATAGAAAAATTGTGTATGTTAAAGAAATGAAAAATTGTAAACCAGGTGTATATAATTTTACATGGAATGGTGAAGATTTAGATAAAAAAAGAGTAGAAACTGGAAAATATAATCTTTATGTTACAGCTCAAGAAGAAAATCAAGATGTTCCAGTGAGAGGTTTAAGAGAAGCTTTAGTCAATGGTATTATCACAACCTCTGATGATCCTATCATTGATCTTGGTATTTCTGGGACAACAACACTTTCTAATATTCAAAAAATTATTCAATAACGCATTATTTAATTTAAAACGAATAACACATAAGGAGTAAAAACTTGTGTCTCTTATAGAAGCTATTAGTGGATTATTTATTAGCAGCAGTAATATAGATCTTGTATCTAATAATATTGCCAATGCATCAACAATAGGATTTAAATCAAGCACTCTTTCTCTACACAATATAGTATCCGATTCGTTTGAATCTACAGAAAAAAAAACATCTGGAGTTGGTATATCAAATTTTGTTCAAAATTTTAATAATGGTGCATTTATTGAAACTGGTAAAGATTTAGATTTGAGTATTTCGAACAATGGTTTTTTCCGAGTATTAGACTCTAATGGTCAAGTTCATTATACAAGAAATGGTCAATTTTTGATTGATAAAAACTTTAATATTGTTAATTTTCAAGGCATGTATTTAACCGGAAGAAATAATTCTTTATTTCAAAGAAAATTAAGCAATTCATCTAACTTAGAGCCTATAAATTTAAAAAATTATCGTATATTAAAAGCTAAACCAACAACAAAAATAACACTCAGTCCAATTTTAAATTCTGATGTACATTTAAATAACACTGAAAATATAGAAAAATATAATACTCAAATCACTATTTATAATAAAGATGGACAACCGCAAATATTGGAAATAAATTTCGCAAAAAATGATCTTAAAAAATGGCGCGTACACATAAAATCTAAAAATGTTTTTAATAACTCTTCTGAACAAAACATCATTGATAAAATCTGTAATTTAGAATTTGATGATAATGGAAAATTAAGCTCTTCCCCTAATTTTGATATTTCATTAAATGATAAATTTAAAAACAATAAAATTACTTTAGATTTTACAGGAACTGTAGAATCGTCAAATAATAAAGATCTTTTTTTAAACGCAATTCATCAAGACGGGTATGAACAAGGCTCTTTAAAAACACTTAATGTTCTTAAAAATGGAAAAATTATTAGCTATTATTCTAATCAAAAAACACAAGAAATAAGTCAAATAGTCTTATCAAAATTTGTTAATCCAGAAAAATTAAAACCTGAAAGCGGAAACGTTTGGTCTGCAACAAAAGATTCTGGAAAAGAAGAAATAGGCAATGCAGGTTGTTTAGGTTTTGGAGAAATATTATCAAAAACTCTGGAAACATCTAACGTAGATTTAAATAAAGAACTTATTAATATGATTGTGGCACAACGTAACTATCAATCTAGCGCTCAGGCCTTTAAAGCAGAAGATAAAATAGTAAACACATTAATAAATTTATGATGAATTCAGGATAAATAATGTAAAATGGAAAGCGCAATTCATAACTCTATGCAAGTTGCTAGTAAATTGTTAGAAAAACAAGCTATTATTTCTAATAATTTAGCTAATATTTCAACTACTGGTTTTAAAGAAAAATTTAATTATCTGGTACGAAACGAAACCAAAAATACAAAAAATTTAAATAATTTTTCTAACACACAAGAAAAAGAATATTATAATTTTTCTGCAGGAACATTAAATTACACTGATAGAAAATTAGATTTATTTATTAAAGAAAATGGCTGGTTAGCAGTAAAAGATGCTAATGGTCAAGAAGCTTACACTAAAAATGGTCATTTAATGTTAAATAATCAAGGAAAATTAACTGTTCAAAATCATGAAGTGTTAGGTGATTATCACAGTATATATCCTTCAGATAATAATTTAAAGATTTCATCTCACGGAATTATTAAAAAAATTGAAAAACAGGCTAATAAATTTATTGAATCTAAAATAGGTTCATTGAAATTAGTTCGTCTTCCTAACGAAAATTTATTACAAAAAGAAAATGGATTATTTTATCTAAAAAATCTAAATAAAAATAGCATACTTCATGATGACAGCATAAAAATACAATCAGGTATGTTAGAAACAAGTAATGTCAATCCAACAAAAAATATGATAGATATGATATCAAATGCCAGACAATTTGAAATGGAAATGAAAATGATATCTATATGTGATCAAAATGAAGAATACGCCAATCGACTTCTTGATATTAATAA
The DNA here is from genome assembly GCF_005080865.1 of Buchnera aphidicola (Muscaphis stroyani). Lineage (NCBI taxonomy): Bacteria > Pseudomonadati > Pseudomonadota > Gammaproteobacteria > Enterobacterales > Erwiniaceae > Buchnera > Buchnera aphidicola. The sequence goes on from NZ_CP034861.1 coordinate 363,126, forward strand.
TTAAATTTAACTAGGACAACATTATGATACCTTCTTTATGGATTTCTAAAACTGGTCTTGATGCGCAGCAAATTAATATGAATGTTATATCCAATAATTTAGCTAATGTTAGTACGAATGGATTTAAGAGATCTAGGGCTGTTTTCGAAGATTTAATGTATCAAACAATAAAACAAGCTGGTACTAATTCATCCATGAACACTATTTTACCTTCTGGACTGCAGCTAGGAACAGGAGTTCGTCCAGTAGCTACAGAAAGAATTCATAGTCAAGGAAACCTTTCAAAGACAGATTCTTCAAAAGATATTGCCATTGATGGATCTGGATTTTTTCAAGTTCAATTACCAGATAATAACGTAGCTTATACAAGAGATGGTTCTTTTCAAATAGATCAAAACGGTCAATTAGTTACCAACAGTGGATATCCAATTGTACCAGATATTAATATTCCACCTAACTCAACTAGCATTAGCATTTCAAGAGATGGAGTTATTAGTGTTGCAATACAAGGACAGATACAACCCGTTTCTATCGGACAATTAAATTTAATTAATTTTATAAATAGTTCTGGATTGGAAAGTATCGGAGAAAATTTATATCAAGAAACTCAAGCATCTGGGGCGCCGATAGAAACAGCTCCAGGTTTAAATGGAGCAGGTTTGCTGTATCAAGGATATGTAGAAACTTCAAACGTAAATGTTGCTGAAGAGCTTGTTAATATGATTCAAACCCAAAGAGCATATGAAATTAACAGTAAATCTATTAACACATCAGATCAAATGCTTCAAAAATTATCTCAACTATAATTAAATTTGATAAATATATAGAGAATTTCATTATTCAAGGTGAATTTTCGTGGTAAAGTTATTAACTAGTTCATTTAAATACTTTTTTGTTATCATTTTTTTGTTACTGACACAAAGTTGCTCTTATATTCAAAATAAGCCGATGGCACTAAATACTAGAACAGAAATTATACCCAATACTTTCAGAATAACGAACAGTGGATCTTTATTTCAAGACGCACAGACTATAAATTATGGGTATCAACCATTATTTGAAGATTACAAACCACATAATATTGGTGACACTATAACTGTCGTATTACAAGAAAACATAAGCGCTAGCAATAGTTCATCTTCAAACATTAGTCGAGATGGTACTGCTAATTTAGGAGTAAATATATCACCTGGTCAACTTAATCCAATGTTAGGTTTAAATATTAATGACAATAGAACGGGATTTGATAGTATAGGAAAAAATGATTTTTCTGGGAAAGGAAGTAATTCAGCTAAAAACACTTTTAACGGGCTTATTACTGTAACTATAAAACAAGTATTACCTAATGGTAATCTTAAAGTTTGCGGAGAAAAAGAAGTATCTATTAATCAAGGAACAGAATTTATTCATTTTTCAGGAGTAGTTAATCCTAATAATATTAATAAAAATAACTTAGTTGCATCTACTCAAATTGCAGATACTAAAATTGAATATTTAAGTAATGGAAATATGAATGAAATAAACAAGATGGGTTGGTTTCAAAGGTTTTTATTAAAAATTTCACCTGTATAGGAATATTTACATTAATATAATTAAAGATAATGAAATAAATTATATGTTTTTTTAAATTCAATACAGTCTCATAAAGAGTAAAAAATTATTCTTTATGAGTACTTTTAAAAAATATTTTATATAATACTTTATAATATAAAACGTGTTAATAAAGGTTTTTTATGTCTAAGATAACATTATTAAAATTAATTCTTTTTCTTTTGGTAAGTTTTTCTTCTATTTCGTATGCTGAAAAAATACGTGACTTAACAAGTATTCAAGGAATTCGAGATAATCAATTAATTGGTTATGGTTTAATAGTAGGTCTAGATGGAACAGGTGATCAATCAACACAATCTCCATTCACCAAGCAATCATTATCTAATATGCTTGCTAAATTAGGTGTAACTGTTCCTTTTGGAATGAACATGAACGTAAAAAATGTAGCAGCAGTTATGATAACTGCTAAATTGCCTCCATTTAGTCATTCCGGAGAAAAAATAGACGTAGTAGTTTCATCTATAGGAAACTCAAAAAGTTTAAGAGGCGGAACATTGTTAATGACTCCTTTAAAAGGAGCTGATGATAAAATTTACGCTGTGGCTCAAGGAAATATAATAGTACCTGAAAAAAATAATAATTTTTTTAAAAAAAATAATTTCATTGGAGATTATCAAGTTAATTCAGGAAGAATTAACCATGGAGCAACTATTGAACGTGAAATAAATACTGATTTTGGTAGACATAAAACTATCAATTTGCAATTAAATCAAGAAGATTTTAGTACTGCTCAAAGAATAAGTGACATGATTAATGTGAAATATCCAGATACGGCAACACCTATTGATTCTAAAACAGTTCAGTTAAGTACTGTAGCTAACAATAACGTACAAGTCCATATGCTTTCAAATATTCAAAACATAGATATAATTATGCCTTCTCAAGAAGCAAAAGTCATTATTAATTCTCATACTGGCTCTGTAGTTATGAATCAAGAAGTTACATTAAGTGAATGCGCTATTTCTAATGGTAGTTTATCTATAGTGGTTCATAAAACACAAGATTCGCATTATGAAAATCCATTAAAAAAAAATTCTAATAAAAAAAAATTACCACAAAATTCAACCTACCAAAATTATGATAAAGAAGAATATTTTAGTAACAGAAATCTTAATAACATAGTTAGATCCTTAAATGCATTAGGAACTCGCACAAACGAACTTATATCTATTTTACAATCGATGAAAAAAGCTGGTTGCCTTCACGCTAAATTGGAAATCATTTGATGAACGATCATTTATTATACAACATATCAAATACTCATTCAAAAATTGTTACAGAACTAAAATATCAAGTTCAAAAGAATCCAAAAAAATATGCATTGCAAACAGCAAAAGAAGTAGAAAGCATATTTATTCAAATGTTACTAAAAAGTATGAGAAATTCTGTGTCTAAAAGCAATTTAATAGATAACAACCAAAGCTACCTCTATACAGATATATACGATCAACAAATATCTAAAGAGCTAAGCAAAAAAGGAATAGGATTCACTCAAATGATTTTAAAACAAATAGAAAAAAACATTCTTTCATAAGAATTTATAATTTATGATGTTTTGTTAGTCAAAATTAAGAAACATATAAATAATTAAATATTTAAATCAAAAATTATTTTTTAATAGAGTCAACAATTCTAAAAAAGGAAAGAACATGAGTTCTATACTTACCTCAGCTATTGCTGGAATCAATGCAATAAAAGTGATGATAGATTCTACTATTAAAAAAATTGATCAACCAGATTACGTGAATCCAGAAAAACGTATTTTTATTGAAAACACTGTAGAAGAATCTAATTTAAGCGCTGGAGTAAAAATTAAAGAAATATATGATAATTATAATAATTTCATTATAGATGAAACAAGAAAGACTAGTGTAGAAGTAACAGGTCAAGAAACAAAAATTGAACAATTGTTAAAATTAGAAAATTTATTATGTGAGAAATCAAATATTTTTAGTGTGTTAGCAAAAGAATTATATGGACAAATTAAAAATAATTTTCTTTTCAATAAAAAAAATGTCATTGGTAAAGATATAGAAGAAAAACTAAATCAAATTATTGATTCACTTCAAGATTTTGATAATAAACTTATCTTTTTAGAAAAAGAGATTAAACAAGAAATTGGAAATAAAATAAAAAAAGTTAATTCATTAATTAATAAGATTCATGAAACTAATTTAGATATCTGCTGTTTTCCAATTTATCAACTCCCTGGTAGAGTTGAAGATTTTATAAAAAAAAGAGAACATTTTATAAACGAACTAAACAAACTTATTGGTATTACAGTAATTAAAGAAAATTCTAACTATAAAGTATATTTAAATAACGGAATATGCATTATAGATAATGAAAAAAAACAAAATTTAATTGAGCTAACATCTAATTCTGATTCTAAATATATCAGTGTAGGATACTTTGATGACAATGCAGGCAAAGTAAAAAAAGCAGAATTCATGATTCCTAATGGTTCTTTAGGTGCATTATTAAGATTTAGAAGAGAAGAATTGGAACATGTTAGGAATAAAATTGGACAATTAACTGTAAATTTTACTGACAGTATTAATTTATACCATCAAATAGGATTCGATTCATATGGAAATGTTGGTGAACCAATGATTCGTATTAGCGAACCTCAAATCATATCTCATTCAAAACATACATCTTCTTCAGTTGTTTCTGCTAAATGGGTGTCTTTTAAATTTGCAAAAGACAGTAATTATGCAGTTTTTTTTCACAATAATAATTGGACAGTAACAAGATTATTAGATCACGAAGCTATTCCAGCAAACATTAAACAAGAAAATAACAACATATTTATTACTTTTGATGGTATCGAATTAAAAATACAAGGAAAACCTAATGAAAAAGATTTTTATGAAGTTAAACCATATTTAAATACTTTAGAAAAATTAGACTTACTAATTGATAAAGATACTCCATTTTCGTTTAATGATGATACAGTCAAAAGCAATATGAATATTGTAATTACTCATAATTTTAATGAAGATCATATAGTTGACCAAAAAGAAACTATTCAAGAATCTTATCAAAATTTTTCTAAATCAATAGCTTATCAGTGTAACTTTCTTGAAGAAAATTTGCCTTTTAAAGAAAAAATGATTGATATATTGAATGATAAAAAACTATCTATGTCAAGAAATCTTGAGCAAGACTGTAAAAATTTAAATTATCAACAACAATGCTATCTAGCAAATTCTAGAGTTTTAAAAGTAGCTGAAGATATTTTTAATGAAATTGTTGAATGCTATAGTTAGATCGAATTAAAAGTATTTAAAATAATTTTAAACATAAAAACTTACTTAAAAGTAAGTTTTTATGTCACATTAATAATTTTATGCTCAATATACTATTTATTTTTTTAATATTACTAATTCACTAAAAAATCAATAATTTAATTTCGGTTTTGAAACAGGTGAATTAGAACAATTTGTAGCAGAATGAGCTCCTGCAGAATTTTTAATGATAAATTTTGATTTAATCAATGATTCTTGATTAGAATAAATAGATTTTTTTTGATTAAATAATAATTTTTCCGAAATTTTAGTTATAGGTGCGCTTGACTTATTTTGTTTATTTTTAATGCTAAATTTTTTATTAAAAATAAAATTTTTTTTAAATATTTTTAATTGGTGTTTTTTTTGAGAAATTAATTTAATTTGAAATTTGCCACTCGCATAAGAAATGTATTTATATTTTAAAGATTTTTTATATAAAGAAATTCCAACTTTCATTTTTTTATCTTTATTGGTACATTCAAGCTTAATATTGTCTTTTTTTTTCGAATTATTAAATAATTTTTGAGTTTTAAAAATTTTTTTATTTCGAGTGTTGCAAAAATTTTTACAATTGGAAGATAAATTTATTTTTTCTCTATACTGAATTATTTTATTAGATAAGTGTGAAAAATTGTTAATCCAAATTCTATCTAAAGCCAGTTCTAATAAAAAAACTCTAAAAAATATAAATCTTGAAGGTTTTTCAAGAAAAAAATTATTATAAATTTGATGTAAATCAAAATTATTTATTTTTTTTTCTCTTTGCAACGATTGATCACTGATTTGGAAATTATATTTTATACTTTTAGATAAAGATGTGTTTTTTAAAGAAATTAAATTTTCTATTTTATCACTTTTTTCATGAAAAAAATTCATGCTTTTACCATTTCTATTTTGTTTTTTCATATCTAATAATACTATTTTTTTCTCTTTTCTTATTTCAGTAAAAATTTTATATGCATGGTGTGTATTTGTTTTTTTATTGTTAACATTTTTCAATTGATTTGGAGCAAATTTAATTTTATCTATTGCTGTAGAATTAAATTTTTTTTTGCAAGATATAGAAATTTGATTTTTTATATCTTTATAAACTAATTTTTTTTTATCATTATTTTCAATATCTGACAAAAATGACGTAATTTTATTATTTTTTTTTTGATTTTTCTTGATTAAACATTTTTTTTCTGTAGAGACATCAATGTTTTTCATATACTTAAACGTATTTCGATTTAATATGCTATTTCTAATTAATACATGTTTTATTAAAAAAGATTTCTTTATCCAATTGATTATTTTAAGTATAAAATTTTGTTTCTTAGAAAATAAATTTGATGTTTTATCACTAGTGTTTTTTTTATAACAAGATGCATTAAAATACTTTAAAACTGGTTTATCTTTATTTTTACTATCTAAAACATCCTCTTTAAAAATATATGATGTTTTATTTTTTTTAACGTCAGATAATTCATAGCTACTAGCATTCACTTCTTCTCCTCTTCTGACTCTAGATACAAAATAATGAGGAGTCTTCATGTTTTTATTTGGTACAATAATAGTCTTTCCTCCGGCTTGACGTTTTTCAATTGCATGCACTGCATCTCTTTTTTCATTTAATAAATAACAGGCTATCTCTATAGGAACAATGGCGTGAACTTCGTAAGTATTTTCTTTTAAAGCTTCTTCTTCGATTAAACGCAAAATGGATAAAGACAGAGATTCATTATCTCTAATTGTACCAGTTCCTGTGCACCTAGGACAAACATGATGACTGGATTCTCTTAAAGACGAATTTAATCTTTGTCTAGACATTTCTAATAAACCAAATTTAGAAATATGACCAATTTGAATGCGAGCTCTATCTTCACGTGTAATTTCACGTAATCTATTTTCAATAAATTTTTGGTGCATAATCGTTGTCATATCTATAAAATCAATAACTATCAACCCTCCTAAATCTCTTAATCTTAGTTGACGAGAAATTTCATCCACTGCTTCTAAATTAGTATTAAACGCTGTTTCCTCGATATCTGTTCCACGAGTAGAGCGAGAAGAATTAATATCAATAGCGGTTAAAGCTTCTGTGACATCTATCATAATAGAACCACCTGAAGGCAATCTAACTTCTCTTTGAAAAGCAGAATTTATTTGAGATTCAATTTGATAATAACTAAAAAGAGGGATATCTCCTGTATACAATTTAATTTTGTTAATAAAATCTGGTCGACCTAAAGAACTAATATGTTTTCGAGCTAATTCTAACGTTTTAGGATTATCTATTAAAATCTCACCAATATCTGGGCGCAAGTAATCTCTAAAAGAACGAACTAATACATTACTTTCTTGATGAATTAAAAATGGAGCTGGTCGACTATCAGCTATTTTTTGAATTGCGTTCCAATGCTTAAGTCTAAAAGATAAATCCCATTGTAAAGATTTTATAGATTTTCCTACACCAGCAGTACGAACGATTAAACCCATAGATTCAGGTAATTTTAAAGATAACAACAATTCTTTTATTTCTAATCTATCATTACCTTCAATTCTTCTAGATATACCTCCAGAATTTGGATTATTTGGCATCAATACCAAATAACTACCTGCAAGACTGATAAAAGTAGTTAATGATGCACCTTTAGTTCCTCTCTCTTCTTTGTGTATTTGAACAATAAACTCTTGGCCTTCTTTAATTAAATCTTTTATATGAAGGCGAGAATCAGTTAAAGACTGAATTGAGAAATAATTTTTAGAGATTTCTTTTAATGGTAAAAATCCATGTTTTTCAGCACCATAGTCTATAAAAGCAGCTTCTAGACTAGGTTCAATTCGAGCAATTTTTCCTTTATATATGTTGGATTTTTTTTGTTTTGATCCAAGATTTTCTATGTCAAGGTCATATAAACGTTGACCGTCAACAAGAGCTACACGCAACTCTTCCTGCTGAGTTGCATTAATTAACATTCTTTTCATTATAACATTTTCTCTCTTATTCTTTATAAATAAGCAAATACGTCAACAGGAAATATGTACTAAAAACAGATTTATTTGTACTATTTTATAACTTTTATTGAAAATTAGAATAAAAAAAGTTTTTAATAAAAATTAAATTTTAAACAATTTTTTTAAAATATATGCATACATATTTTATGAATTTTTAATAATAAATTTAATTTTTTATATTTATATATTCATAATTATATTATAATTAAAAAAAATTAAAAAAATTACCTTACAAAAAGAGATTTTTTTTAATGACAAATAAAATACTTCCTGCATCAATCTTTTCGATTAATGAAGATGCAATAAATCAAAGATTAGACAACTTTATTCTAAAAAAATTTAAAAAATTACCTAAAAGCATGATTTATCGCATTATCAGAATAGGAAAAATTCGAATCAACATGCAAAAAGTAAAACCTTATTACAAATTAAAAAAAGGAGATGAATTAAAAATTCCATCAATATACGTTTCAGATAATAAAAAAAATAATATTTTTTGTAAAAATGACACTAATAATTTGTCAAAAAGTATTTTATATGAAGATAAACATTTATTAATAATTAATAAACCTTCTGGCATAGCAGCTCATGGTGGAAGTGGATTAAAATATGGAGTTATAGAGTATTTTAGAAAAATGCGTCCACTAGATAAATATCTTGAATTAGTCCACCGTATTGACCGCGATACATCTGGTATTTTAATGCTGGCTAAAAAACGAACATCTTTAGCATTGCTTCATAAGCAGATAAGGGAAAAAAAAATCAAAAAAGAATATATCGCATTAGTACATGGTTCATGGCCATCTCATCTGAAAAAAATTTCAGCACCTTTGTTAAAAATTAAATCAAAAAACAAAAAAATGAAAATGTTGATTAATCAAACCGGAAAATTTTCAGAAACACATTTTCAAGTAAAAAAAAAATATTCCTTAACAACTCTGCTTTTAATTAATCCTAAAACTGGTCGCACACATCAAATTAGAGCACATGCTTTATATGCAGGACATCCAATATTATTTGATAAACGATACGGTGATAATCAGTTAGATATTAAAATAAAAGAAACAAAACAGAATAATAGACTTTTGCTTCATGCTTCTAGAATTAATTTTAATCATCCAAAAAATGGAAATAAAATTTATATAAACGCACCATTAGATTCAATTTTTACGAATTATTTGAATTCTCTTACATAATTTTTTACATCATTGATATATTTAAATGTTGTATATCCAACAAAAAAAATAAAATGTTTTTTCAAAACTTATCTTCTTTTAGATAACATAATTGCACATTGTGCATTATAATTCATGCATGTACTGTTAACTTTAATACTATAAAGAGAAATATTAGAATGGCTGTTCAAAAAAATAAACCAACTCGCTCAAAAAGAGGAATGAGAAGATCTCATGATTTTTTATTGAATCCAACATTGTCAATAGACAAATTTTCAGGAGAAACTCATATTCGACACCATATTACTGCTAATGGGTATTATAAAGGGAAAAAAGTTATCTAAAAATTTAATAAAAATGGTGGTTTACCTAAAAATAAAACATCATTTTTATAAAAACATTATAAAATTTATTTTTTAAAAATAGAAGATTTTTTTTAAGTATAGTTCTAATATTTAATAATATTATCTATCTTATGATTTATACATGTCTCCAAATATTAATCTTTAATTAAAATGTCATCTTTAACAATTTTTGTGAATTATAAAGATAAATAATATCTTAAAATTTAAAGTATTTTATAAGAAAAAATTTAAAAAAATATTTGTAAATATTTTAAATATATTAAATAAGGTGATCGTAGTGACTTTATTTGCAATGTTATTTCCAGGTCAAGGATCTCAATATACAGGAATGTTGTCTTCTTTTTTTAAAAAAAATAATAGTATTTTAACAAAAACTTTTGATGAAGCGTCTCACTACATTCAATTTAATCTGTTAAAAATAATTCAAGAAGGACCAAATTGTAAAATAAATGAAAGTCAGTATACTCAACCTATTATTCTGACTTCATCTGTCGCACTTTATCGACTTTGGAGACATCAAAACGGAAAGAATCCGTTTTTTATGTCAGGACACAGTTTAGGAGAATATTCAGCTCTAGTTTGTGCTGATTCCATAAATTTTTCAGATGCATTAAAAATTGTACATTTAAGAGGTAAAATTATGCAAAAAAATGTGATGAATCGGCCCTCTTTAATGCAAGCAATTATTGGATTAGATGAAAAAAAAGTTAAAAAAGCATGTCTAATGGCCTCTAATTATGAAACTGCATCTTTAGCAAGTATTAACTCTAAAGATCAAATTGTTATTTCAGGAGATAAAAAAGCTGTTTATAAAGCAGGTTTATATTGTAAAGAATACGGAGCTAAAAGCATATTAAATTTAATTGTTAACGTTCCTGCTCATTGTAAACTAATGAAGCCAATCGCTAAAAAATTTGAAAAAATACTAAAAATAATCAAAATCCATCCACCAAAAATATCAGTTATTAATAATGTTGATGTCAAATGCGAAAAAACTGAAAAAAAAATTAAAAATGCACTTATTAGACAACTTTACAGTGTTGTAAGATGGAAAGAAATTATAGAATTCATGCAAAATAAAAAAAAAATTATTATGTTAGAAGTTGGACCAAATAAAATACTAACTAATTTAAATAAAAATCATAAAAATATTGTTTCATTAAATACTAATACTTTAAACAGTTTTATGAAAGCTTTCAAAAAAATTAATTAAAATCTATGAATATTATAAAAAAAACTGCACTCATAACAGGCGCCAATCAAGGCATAGGAAAAGCAATTTCGAAACAATTAGTAAAAAAAGGAATTAAAGTAATTGGTACATCTACTACCTTATCCGGAGTGCATAAAATTAATAATTATTTAAAAAAAAATGGATTTGGTTTGTTATTAGATTTAAGAGACATTGATTCTATTATTCCCACAATTCAACAAATATATAAAAAACGTAATTATATTGATATACTGATTAACAATGCAGGAATTACTTCAGATAATTTACTAATAAAAATGAATGAAAAAGAATGGGAAAATGTAATAAAAATTAATTTAACTTCAGTATTTTACACATCTAAATCTGTAATTAGTTCCATGATAAAAAAAAAACAAGGAAGAATTATCACTATTGGATCTGTGATTGGCAACACAGGAAATAAAGGTCAATCAAATTATAGCGCTTCTAAATCAGGAATTATAGGATTTCATAAATCACTTGCACTAGAAGTAGCTTCTAAAGGAATCACTGTTAATATTGTTGCTCCTGGATTCATAAAAACTAATTTAATCAAAAATATAAATTCAAATCAGTATAAAAAATATTTATCTAATATTCCTATGAAAAGATTAGGAACTACAAAAGAAATAGCTGATGCTGTAGTTTTTTTGTCTTCTGAGAAGGCTTCGTATATTACCGGACATATATTGCACGTTAATGGAGGAATGCATATGGCGTAATAAATTATTCCTGTAAAATAACTAAATTAAAAAAATTTTATACAAAATATATTAATAAGAAATAAAAAATGAAAAAAATTGAAAATAAAATTAAAAAAATAATCTCAGAAAAACTAGACATAAAACAAGAAGATATTATAAACAATGCTTCTTTTACTGAAGATCTTGGAGCAGATTCTCTTGATACAGTAGAATTAATTATGGCAATAGAAGATGAATTTAATATTGAAATCTCAGATGAAGAAGCTGAAAAAATTAATACTGTACAAAAATCAATTGATTATGTTGTTAATTATCACAAACATTAAAATATTTTTGTTTTTTAATATAAAAAAGACTGATCTATTCATAAAAAAATAAAAAATAATGATTAAAAATAAATTTATTGTAATTGAAGGACTTGAAGGGGCAGGTAAATCTAATGCTTGTATTTGTGTTAAAAATAGTTTAAAAAAATATAATATTAAAAACATTATATTAGTTCGTCAACCAGGCGGCACTCCTATTTCAGAAAAAATTAGAAAATTAGTAAAAAACAAATTTTGCAATGAAAACTTAATTAAAGAAACGGAGTTGCTATTGATGTATGCAGCGAGAATGCAACTAGTAAAAAAAATTATACAACCTGCATTAAAAAATGGCATTTGGGTGATTTCTGATCGTCATGACTTATCGTCTTTGGCGTATCAAGGAGGAGGATTAGGCATAAATGAAAAATTAATAAAAAAACTTAAACATTTATTGTTCGGAAAATTTGTACCGGATTTAACTATTTATCTAGATGTTTACCCTAAAATCGGTTTAAGAAGAGCTTTAAATCGAAAAAAATTAGATCAAATAGAAAAAAGATCTTTTAATTTTTTCGAAAAAACAAGAAAAAGTTATTTAAAAAATTTAAAATTAGATAAAAATAGCATTAAAATTAATGCTAATTTAAAAATGTCTGAAGTCACTCAAAAAATAGAAGAAAAAATATCAAATTGGTTAAAAAAACAATTTTTATGAAATTATACCCTTGGTTAAAAGAACCTTACAAAAATATTATTCATCAGCATATCACGAAAAAAGCACATCATTCTGTTTTAATAAAAACTCAGAAAGGAATAGGTGTTTTTAGATTAATTTGGTTTATTAGTAAATGGTTGCTATGTTTAAAACCTAATACAATATATTTTTGCAATAATTGTCACGGATGTAATTTAATGTCCGCTCAAAATCATCCCGACTGGCATTATTTATCTCACAAAAAAAATGATAAAATTGAAATTGATTGTATAAGAAAAATTAATGATAAAATATTCAAGTCTTCACAACAAAACCAAAATAAAGTGATAATTATTACAAATACTCAAAAATTAACGGAATCAGCAACTAATGCGTTCTTAAAAACGTTAGAAGAACCCCCAAAAAATACGTGGTTTTTTCTTGTAAATTATAATAGTAAAAATTTATATTCTACATTAAATAGTCGATGTCTTATATATAATTTATTTGCTCCCCTAGAGAAAAATAGCTTATTTTGGTTAAAAGAACAAGCTTTGCAAAAAAGTGAATCACATTTAATTGCACTCCGATTAAATCAAGGATCACCAGTATCTGCTAAAAAATTTATTCATGGAGATATATGGAAAAATAGAATTTGTTTTTTTAAAGATTTATTAAATTCTGTTAAAAACAAGAATTTACTGAATATTTTACCTAAATTTTATAAAAAAAATTTTATAAATAAAATTGATTGGATATGTTTATTATTATTTGATGCTATTAAATATAATTTAAATATAAAAAATTATTTAATTAATTTTGATCAAATGGAATTAATTATTTTTTTTTCTCGTTATGCATATAAAATTTTAGATTATAGCATTCATATTTGGATTAAATGTAAATATAGATTATTAAAAATACCTTCAATTAATCATCAATTATTATTAATAGAACAACTTATAAAATGGGAAAATACTTTAAATTTTAATTAAAAGAGATAAAAATTATGTTTTTTATTGACTCTCATTGCCATATTGATCAGCTAAATTACAGTAAACTGCATAAAAATGTACAAGATGTATTAAAAAAATCAGATGAAAATCATGTTAAAAAGATGCTATCTGTGACTACTTCCATTAAAAATTTTTATTCAAGTATAAAATTGCTTAAATCATATAAATCTATTTTATTTTCCTGCGGCATTCATCCTTTGAATTGTCATAAAGAAATTAATGATTTAAACATATTAGAAAAATTATCTCATAAAAAAAATGTTATAGCGTTAGGTGAAACTGGTTTAGATTATTATTATTCTACTGAAACCAAAAAACTTCAAAAAAAATTTTTTAGAGAACATATTAAAATTGCTATTAAACTTAAAAAACCAATTATAATACATACACGTAACTCTATAAATGATATTATAAAAATTTTAAAAGAAGAAAATTCAAAATACTGCACAGGAGTTGTTCATTCTTTCACTGAAGATCATGATGCGGCTTTTCAATTATTAAATATGGGTTTTTATATATCTTTTTCTGGTGTCATTACTTTTAAAAATTCTACATTATTACGCGAAGTAGTAAAAAAAATACCATTAGAATATTTATTAATTGAAACAGATTCACCATATTTATCACCTGTCCCGTATAGAGGGAAAGAAAATCAACCTGCATATTTACTAAATATAGCTAACAAAATTGCTGAATTAAAAAAAATAGATTTAAAAACTCTCTCGTATATCACAACAAAAAACTTTTATAAACTGTTTAATACATATTAAATCATGTAATGTAAATTACAAATCACATTTTTTATAATAATAAAAAGCATTAAAAATTGTTTAATTTTATATTTTTAATAATTTTTTTTAAATAAAAAATAATTTCTTTAAAATTTTATTAAACATACTTTTTTTAAAGTATCATGCACAAAATTTTTACAAATTTATTGATTATAAAAAATTAAATTAAAATTGTTTACAACTATTTTTTATAGTTTATTGATAGTCAGGAGTTTTTAAAATATGTTTAATCATATGTTTTCAAATCTTCAAAAAATTGGTAAATCACTTATGTTGCCAGTTTCTGTCTTACCCATTGCAGGAATACTTCTTGGAGTAGGATCTGCGCATTTTAATTTTTTACCAGATATTATGTCTCAAATCATGGCTCAAACAGGGGGCTCTGTTTTTTCCAATATGCCATTAATTTTTGCAATTGGAGTTGCTCTTGGATTTACTAAGAATGATGGTGTAGCAGCTCTAGCGGCAGTGGTAGCATATGGAATTTTAATTGAAACTTTATCCGTAGTTGAGCCAATAATTTTACATACAACTATTAGTAGAATTCAAGATCAACATCTTTCCGATACTGGAATATTAGGAGGCATTATTGCCGGAACGATTTCAGCATGCATGTTTAATAAATTTTATCGAATTCAACTACCAGAATATTTAGGTTTTTTTGCTGGAAAAAGATTTGTTCCTATTATTTCTGGATTATTATCAATAATTGCAGGTTTAATATTATCTATTACTTGGCCTCCTATTGGAAGACATATTCAAATTTTTTCTGAATGGGCTGCTTATCAAAATCCTATTTTTGCTTTTGGCCTTTATGGATTAGTTGAAAGAGCATTAGTACCATTTGGATTGCATCATATATGGAATGTTCCATTTCAAATGCAAATTGGAGAATACAGAAATGCTGTAGGTCAAGTTTTTCATGGAGATATTGCAAGATATATGGCAGGAGACATAACTGCTGGTAATTTATCGGGAGGATTTATATTTAAAATGTACGGTCTTCCTGGTGCTGCGTTAGCTATTTGGCATACTTCCAAAAAAGAACATAAAAAGAAAATAGGCAGCATTATGTTGTCTGCTGCATTAACTGCTTTTTTGACAGGAATCACAGAGCCAATTGAATTTTCTTTTATACTTGTAGCTCCTATATTATATGTTATACATGCAATTTTAGCTGGATTATCTTTTCCTTTATGTATTTTCTTAAATATGAGAGCAGGAACGAGCTTTTCACATGGATTTATAGATTTTATAGTATTAAGCGGAAACAGCAATAATATTCTTTTATTTCCTATAGTAGGAATAATTTATTCAATTTTATATTATATAATATTTTATTTATTAATTACATATCTGAATTTAAAAACACCTGGAAGAGAAGAAAACAAAAAAAATGTTTTAGTAAAAAATAATATTGAAATAGCTCCATATATTGTTAAAGCTTTAGGTGGGAAAAATAACATCAAAAATTTAGATGCATGTATTACTAGATTAAGAATTACTGTTTCAGAAGTATCAAAAGTTCACAAAAAAAATCTCAAAGAACTTGGTGCTGCAGGTGTATTTATATCTGGATCCGGAGTTCAAATTGTATTTGGAACAAAATCAGAAAATATAAAAACTGAAATAGATCG
Source organism: Buchnera aphidicola (Muscaphis stroyani) (assembly GCF_005080865.1). NCBI lineage: Bacteria > Pseudomonadati > Pseudomonadota > Gammaproteobacteria > Enterobacterales > Erwiniaceae > Buchnera > Buchnera aphidicola. The sequence goes on from NZ_CP034861.1 coordinate 378,948, forward strand.
ATACATAAAAAAGTAATATAAAATTGTTTTAAAATCTTTTTACAGATCCCAAAAATTAGGAAATTTTTTAATATGGAAAATAGTTTAATCTTTACAAAAATTATTCATGGGAAAATACCAGCAAATATTGTATATCAAGATAAAATAGTTACTGCTTTTAAAGATATAAAACCAAAAGCGCCAATACACATATTGATTATACCAAACACATTTATCAAATCTTTAAACGAAATCAATACGAATAATAAAAATATTATAACACATATGTTATACACTTCTATTCAAATTGCTAAAAAAAATAATATTAGTGAGAAAGGGTATAGAATAATTATTAACTGTAACGAACATGCTGGTCAAGAAATAAATTATCTTCACATGCATCTATTAGGAGGTAAAAAACTTAATCCTTTGAATTAAAATGTTAAATTAAAAAATATTTTTTGAATTAAAGAGTTTATTGTAAAAAAGTATTAAATTCAATATTTTGATATAATTATATAAAGTATTGTTTATAAAACTGTTTTTTATAAGATAAAAATCTATTTATTTTTAAAAAGTAAAATTAATACTTATTCAAAAAAATTTTTTATTAAAAATTACTTAAACTTTTTTCTAAAATTTTTATTTAAAATACAATTTAATAAAATTTAAAAAAATAATAGTTTTTATATAAATACATCATCTAAAAATATCACTATAACTTAAATATTATTTCTTTCTACTGAAAAATTTATAGTATAAAAATACTTATTTTTTAATGTATTACATGATGAGTAAATTTTACTATACAAATCAGTAGAAAGATTTAGATTTTTTATTACAAAATTAAATTATTTTTACATTTTCATGAATAATGAGAAAAAATTTAAATCAATAAATTTTATTGTTTTAAAATATTAAAATTGATAAACCACGCCAGCTCCAATAATGTTATCTGTAGGTTTTTTTTCGGATTGATCAACATCATTTTTTAACAAGTTAATTCTATAATTCACATATGTAGAAATATTTTTATTAAATTCATAACGAGTATTAATACTAATTTCTTTTGTTAACTGTTTGTTAGAAGACAATGACTTGTCTTGAGTATTAAAATTTTCTAAAGTAGAGTCTGAATAGCTTAAAGAAGGATGAAATCCAGAATGAAAGTCATATTCTGCAATAGCTTCAATACTTTGAGTTTGATTAAAGTTTTTTTCTACATTAGAATTTTGACTATTATCGACGTAATCAATATCATTTAAATTATATCCTGATCCATAAAAAGCGGCAATATAAATATCATTAGCATCATATTTGAAGCCTAATCCATATGCATGAACATCCGCATTTTTTAATTTCACTTCATTATTTTGTAATAATTTAGGTTGTTTTGAAGAAAAACAAGAACCTATAGCAGTAAAACCTAAATTAGTTTTATATTTAACAGATGCTCCCCAGCCTGAACCTTTCTTTGCATCTGATGATCGATGTGTATTTGAATCTTGATATTGTAATACAAAACTTAAATTATCAGATAAACCAAAAAAACTATTATTTCGATAAGTTAAAAGACTGTTATTCCTTCCTATCATATAGTTATCATTATTTACAAAAATTTTGGATTTATTAGTATATGAAGTATGATTAGTTAATTCCTCCACTTCATGCATCACGCCATAATTACGACCATAATCTATTGAACCCCAGTTACCATATTTAAATCCAGCATAACCCAAGCGTATAGCGTTTGTTTTTTGATGTTCTGAGTTTTCTGGCAAAAATAAATGAGTATTATATTCAAGCTTTGCGTAACTGGAAAGTTTATTTGTAATTTTTAAAAACCCTGACAACCCTAAAACAGCGTTTGAATGATCATCTTTGGATTCAATACTAGTTGATAAAGAAGAATTTGAAAATTCATGATTAGGGTTAATTCTCCCATATACTTCTAATTTATTACCATGTTTATTAAAAATATCTAAAGCGCTTACTGTGCTAGTAGCTAGCAATATTGGTATTGCAACTGCTAATGAATGACGATTTATCATAATTTTATGCTGCCTTATTATTAAATGCAATTTAAACGAATATTAATTATATTTTGTTATAGAAAAAAATTATTACTGACTTTTTATCTGAGTACGATAAAAAATTATTTTCTAAAATAAAACATCTTTTTTAAAACTTAGCACTATTAACAGTACGAGGAAATGGAATTATATCTCTTATATTTGAAACTCCAGTTATATAAGAGATTAATCTTTCAAAACCCATTCCAAAACCTGAATGCAGGACTGTTCCGTAATTTCGAAGATCTCTGTACCACCAATAATCTTCTTTTTTTAACCCTAATTCTAACAAACGTTTATCTAAAATTAAAATTCGTTCTTCTCTCTGTGATCCACCAATTAATTCTCCAATTCCAGGAAGTAACAAATCCATCGATGCAACAGTTTCATTGTCGTTATTTAATCTCATATAAAATGCTTTAAGCTCTTTAGGGTAATTTGTTATTATCACTGGCATTTTAAAGTACTTTTCCACAAGATATCGTTCATGTTCAGAAGAAAGATTAGCTCCAAAAAAAATAGGATTTTTAAAATTATATTCAATATTTTTTAATATTTTTATAGCTTCTGTATAATCAATACGTATAAAATCCAGTAATAATAACTTTTCAATTCGATTAAATATATTTGAATCAATATTTTTTTTTAAAAAATCAATATCTGAAACGCAATTATCTAAAACAAATTGAAATATACATTTCAACATCATTTCAGAAAAATCTAAAATGTCATTTAAATTTGAGAATGCTGATTCAACTTCCAACATCCAAAATTCTGATAAATGTCTACTAGTATTAGAATTTTCTGCTCGAAACGTAGGACCTAAAGTATACACCTGAGATAAAGCGCAAGCATATGTCTCTAAATTTAACTGACCAGAAACAGTTAAAAAAGATTCTTGACCAAAAAAATCTTTTTTAAAATCAACAAAACCATTATTATTTTTTGGCAAACAATTAATATCTAATGTAGAAATACGAAACATTTCTCCAGCGCCTTCTGCATTCAATCCAGTAATGATAGGAGTTGGAATCCAATAATAATTATTTTTATAAAAAAAATTATGTAATGAATGTAATACACTGTTTCTGATTCGAACTATTGATCCAAATAAGTTAGTTCTGGATCTTAAATGAGCTACTTCTCTTAAATACTCTAAACTGTGTTTTTTTGCAGACACTGGATAAGTATCTGGATTTTTAATCCAACCTAATATTTTAATTTTTTTTGCTTTAATTTCATACTTTTGTTGACTTCCAACTGATAAAGTAAGGTTTCCAGTAATTACAACAGAACATCCAATTGTTAAATTTAATATTTCTTCATAATAATTAGATAACACATTATTTGCAATAACTTGTATAGAATGAAAGCAAGAACCATCGTATACTGAAATAAAAGAGAAACCAGATTTTGAAGTTCTTCGACTTCTAACCCATCCACATACGGTTATAATACTGTTTATTTCAAAATTATTTTTATAAATATTTGATATTAATACTTTATTCATATGTTTTTCCTTTTTCATCTTTTTACTTAAATAATTTTAGAATTTAACAATTCTACTAGTATAATTCAAAATTTTGATGAAACTTAGAAAAAAATTTTATTTTTCAAAATAAAGTATATCTTAATATCAACTTCAACCGTTAAAATAAAACATGTAATTAAATTTAGATACTCTAAATATTTTAATTTAAAATTCTAGTAATTGCTTATTTTTTAAATAAATTTCTTATTATATTATTTTATTAAATCTAAATTAAATGCTTTTCGTAAAGATTTAATAAAATCTTGGTCTAAACTAAATGTTTTACCAGGACTGTCTGATATTTTAGCTACAGGTTTTCCATTACACTTTACTAATTTTATTACAATATTTAATGGTTGAATACGTGGAATATCGCATGTTAATTTTGTTCCTATTCCAAATACAACGTTTATTCTGGTACTAAATTTTTTATAAAGAAATATAATTTTGTTAAAATCTAAATTATCTGAAAATAATAATGTTTTTGTAAAAGGATCGATTCCTAAAGATTCATAATGTTTAATTGCTTTTTCTCCCCATATAATGGGATCTCCTGAATCATGTCGCATTCCTTGATAAGATTGAGAAAAATATAAATTAAAATCGTTTAAAAAAGAATCCATAGTAATGCAGTCTGTTAAAGCAATACCTAAATAATTCTTATATTGATGTAACCATGTTTTTAATGCTAATACTTGACTGCTTTTTAAATCGTTACTAATCTGCTGATGCGCTTGAAACCACTCGTGAGATTGAGTTCCTACTGGCAATAAATTCAGTATACGAGCTATATGATAATTACTTGAACCAATTAAAAATGAAAATTTTTCTTTTAATCGCTTAATAATTGAATAATGTACATTGTAAGAAAATCTTCTTCTTGTACCAAAATCAACAATTTTTAGAAAAGATAGATCTAAATTCTGAGTTTTTTTAAAAAATTTCATTAATTTATTATCTAAGTAATTTAATGCTGTTTTAGAAGTGACATTTGGAGATCGATTTCTATGAACAACTTCACTGATTAATGATAAAATAGGAACTTCCCATAAAATTACTTCTTTCCATAAACCAGTAATGCGAATACATAATCGACCTTGATAGTTATTTACTTCTACTTGTGATACATTATAACGAAATTTTTTTAACCAATGTAAATATTCTTTTTTAAAAAAAGGTAAAGAAGCTATATATATGTATTCTTCATCACTGAGAGACAAAGATCTCATCATGTTTATTTGATCTAATAAAACGTTAGAATAACAACCTAAAAAATCGTTTCCTCTACAAATAAGTTCAGCTACTACAGTAACATTTTGATAATTATAAAATACAGCTTGTTGCATATGTAATTTATATGCATCAGTATCAAGCAATGTTTTTACTATTGGATAGTTATATCGTTTCATGATATGTTTTATTTTTTTATTGTACTCTTCTTTTGTATATAATAAAAAACTAAATAATTGCTTGTATGAGTCACAAAACATAAGCAATCATTCTGAAATATTAATAAAGATATAATGCTATAAAAAACAAAAAAATATTGTAAATTTAATTTATATCAACTTACTAAAGGAATTATAATGTTTTATTATTTATTTCGTAAACTTTTATTTCTAATCGATCCTGAAAAATCTCATTTACTAACGTTAAAATGTTTTTCTTCTAAATATGCTCAAATATTAAAACTATTTTTTTTTAGACCTCTTCCTCAAAAAAAAATAAAATGCATGGGTCTAACTTTTAAAAATAGACTGGGTTTAGCTGCAGGAATAGATAAAAATGGAGAATATATAAATTCTTTATCAAAAATAGGATTTGGTTTTATCGAAGTCGGAACTGTTACACCATTACCTCAAAAAGGAAATTCAAAGCCTAGAATATTTAGATTGGTATCAATGGAAGCTATAATTAATAGAATGGGATTTAATAATCTTGGTATAGATAATCTTATAAAAAATATAAAAAAATCTAAATTCACAGGAATACTTGGTGTGAATATAGGAAAGAACTATCAAACTTCTATTGAAAATGCAATAAATGATTATTTAATATGCATTGAAAAAATATACTTATATGCTAGTTATATTGTTATTAATATTTCATCACCAAACACAATTGACTTAAGAAAATTACAATATGGTGTATTATTTGAAAATCTATTAAAAAAAATAAAAAAAAACAAAAAAAAATGAGCATGCTCTACTTTAAATATGTTCCTATAGCTGTTAAGATTTCTCCAGATTTATCAATTAAAGAACTGATCCATATTTCAAATAAATTTATTCAATATGAAATAGATGCAGTGATTGCTACTAATACAACTTTAAATCATTCTTTAGTAGATGAATTAAAAAATAGCTCTCAAAAAGGAGGATTAAGCGGATTACCATTACAAAAAAAAAGCACAAAAATAATTTCAATATTGTCAAAAAATTTACCAAAAACAATTCCTATTATTGGAGTGGGAGGTATTAATTCTATATCTTCAGCGAAAGAAAAAATTAAAGAAGGGGCTTCTTTAATACAAATCTATTCTGGATTAATATATCATGGACCAAATCTTATCAGAAAAATTATTAAAAGTTTATAAAAAAATAAATTATATCAATAATTATTTAATTAAAATAGTTCAAAGATATTTGATGTCAAATATTTTCTATACAAATTTTAAAAAGCTCATTTCAGTTTCAAAAAATAATTTATTTTTCTTAACAATAACATACAATAAAAACTAATTAAACATATGAAAAATAGATTCAGTAATTATAATAAATTTAATAGTTACAAAATACTACTAACCATACTAAAAAACATTAATTTATCTATAAAAAGATAATTTTGCAAATAAAACATAAAAAATAAAAATTTTTATTTATTTGAATACAATATAAATATTAATTGACATAATAAATCAAACACAATAAATATTGTAAATACTGTAATATATTTTTAAAAAATTAATTAATTAATAACATTTTTATTTATAATTCAAAAAAAATAGCACAAATTTTGTTTAATTTTTATATAATTTTATTATTAACTTAAACACTCTAAAAGGTTAAATTATATTTATATAATAACGAAAAGTGAACACAGTATAATGAATTAATATTTATCAATCCTTAATAATTAAACATACATCATAAAAAAGGTATCAAAAAATTTATGTTTCTTGTTAATGTTCAAAATGCCTGTTTGTCTTTTGGAAATTTAGAAATTTTAAAAAATGCAATGCTTTGTATCCATAACAATGAAAGAATTTGTTTAATTGGAAAAAATGGAACTGGAAAATCTACTTTATTAAAAGTAATTAAAAAAAAACAAGATTTAGACCTTGGTCAAGTTATATATAAAAAAAATATAACAATTGGATGTTTAAACCAATTCAACCCTACAAATCTCAATATATCTGTGTACAATTTCATCAAAAAAGGAATAGAAAATAAAAAATCATATAAAAAAATAGAAAATCAGTATGAAAAACACATATATGAAAATACAAAAATAGAAACTATAATTAACAAAATTAAACTTAATAAATATGATTTACTATCTCAACTTTCTGGAGGATTGTTAAGAATAGCTTGCTTAGGTTATGTTTTAGTAGGAGAACCTGACTTACTATTGCTTGATGAGCCTACAAATCATTTAGATATTAAATCTGTAAAATGGCTTGAAAAATTTTTAATAAAGTTTCATGGAAGTATACTTTTTGTTTCTCATGATAGATCTTTTATTCAAAATATCTCGACTCGTATTATTGATTTAGATCGTGGAAAATTAATTTCTTGGGAAGGCGATTATTTTAATTTTGTAAAATTAAAAAAAGAAAGTTATCGAATCGAAGAAACACATAAAAAATTATTTGATTATAATCTAGAAAAAGAAGAAAAATGGATTAGAAAAGGCATAAAAGCAAGAACTACTCGAAATGAAGGACGAATTAAAAATCTTATAGAGCTTAGAAAAAAAAAATTAAACTATAAAAAGATTGAAAAATTAAGTAATATTAAAATTAATCAAATTAAAACCCATTCTAATAAAATTATTTTTAATATAAAAAATATTAGTTATAATATGCACAATACGGTAGTAGTAAAGAATTTCTCAGAAATAATAAAAAATGGTGATAAAATAGGATTAATTGGAAATAATGGGTGTGGTAAAACCACTATTTTAAAAATGATTTTAGGACAAATTCAACCTGAAATTGGAAAAATATATACAGGTTCAGAATTAAAAATTTCATATTTTGATCAAAATAGATCAGTTTTAGATCCTAATAAATCTATTATAGACAATATAAACTTTGGAAAAGAAAAATGCATAATAGAAGGAAAAGAACAACATTTGTTTGGATATTTAAAAAATTTTCTTTTTAATCCTAATAAATTAAGATCTTTAGTAAAAACACTATCTGGAGGAGAGCGTAATAGATTGTTGTTAGCTCGTTTATTTTTACAACCAAGTAATGTTTTAATCCTCGACGAACCTACAAATGATTTAGATTTAGACACTCTTCAATTACTAGAAAAAATTATAACTAATTATTCTGGAACTATTTTAATAGTGAGTCATGACCGAGAATTTATAAAAAATACAGTTAATAAATATTGGATTTTTAAAAAAAATGGATTCATCGATGTTCACATCGGAAATTATAACTTTGAAGAATATCAGAATAAAAAATTTAAATCAAAAATTAAAAAAATAGAGAACAATGTAAAGATAAAAAAACAAAATAAATCTCATTTTCAAAAAGAACTGCACAAAACTATAAACAAAATTAAAAAAATAGAAAATAAAATTAAACAATTACAATTTGAATCAAATGCATCTGATTTTTTTGAAAAAGAATTAAAAGAAAGACTAATAGTTTTAAAATTACTGAATGAATCAGAAAAGGAATTGGATAATCAATTGAACTACTGGGAACATTTAGAAAGTTTGATTTAAAAAATAGAAATTTATAAGTATCAAAATTCGTTAAGAAAAATAAAACATCTATATTTTATCTCTTATATAGATTAAAATATAAATCTCTTGTTTTAATTTTTAATTAATATTCTATTTGAAAAAATTTAAAAATAAAAAATATTTTAATATTAAACTTTTAATAATTTTTTCATACAGTCTATAGAACAGCAATTTTTAAAAAATATTGCACATTTTTTGCACTGAATAAATAGTAAATGACACCTATTATATCTGCAATTAATATAAGTATCCGAAGATTTTTTACATTGCTTACAAAAAGATATTATATTATTTGATACCTTTTCTTTCATTCTTCCATCAAACACAAAGTTGCTTCCTTGAAAAAGAATAGGTAAATTATTTTTTTTAGCATTATTTACATAACCAATAATTCCTCCTTTTAAATGATAAATATATTTAAATCCATTAAAAATCATCCAAGATGTTGCTTTTTCACATCTAATTCCACCTGTGCAATACATTACAATCTTTTTATTTTTGGCATAATTCATCATTTTTACTACAATTTTTAATTGATCACGAAAAGTACTGCTCTTTATTTCTATTGCTTTCGGAAAATGACCTATTGCATATTCATAAGAATTCCTCATATCAACAAATATTGATTCATTATCATTAATCATTGAATTTGTCTCTTTAGAATTTAAATAAATACCAACATGATTTGGATTAAACCGCATTTTTTTAATACCATCTGCAACAATTGTTTTTTTAATTTTTACACAAAGATTCCAAAATGATAATTTATTATGATCTAATGATTTATTAATATATAAATTATTTAATTGTAAATGACTTTGATATAAAAATTTTTTCCAACATTTATATAATTTAACTGGCACACTCATTTGTGCATTAATGCCTTCTTTAGCTATGTAAACTCTTCCTAAAACATTATATTTATTAAAATTTTCATAAATTTTGTCTCTAAATTTAATTGGACTTTTGACAAAAAAATACTTATAAAAAGAAAGTGTAAATCGTGGTTCTTTTTCAATTAAAAGACGCTTTTTTAGTTCTTTTTTAGAAAAAGTATTAATTTTAATTAACATAAAATACCTTTAATGCTAAAAAATGAGAATGAATAAGAAATATGTATCTTAATTTGTCATAAAATTAAGAAATTACAATTTTGATTTTAATAAATTAGAAAAAATTTTTATTTGTTGAGACAATTTCAAATGCAATTGATTTAAATTAATTAATTTAATTTTTTCTTGATCCACTATTTTTTTAGGAGCAAATTTTAAAAAATCTAGATTATTTATCTTATTTTTAGTTCTAATCAAATTCAATTCTGTTTTTTTAATTTCTTTTTTTAAACGTATTAACTCAATTTTTTTATCTACTATATTCAGTATTGGTATAATAATTTCAATATCATCAATTGTTTTTTTTATGGATAATAATTCATCATCTTTATTAGATTCAATAACAATGCTCTTTAAAAAAGCTATTTTTTTAAAAAAACTTAAGTTTGCTTCAATAATAATTTTTTTTTCAATTGAAATGTTTCTTATAAATAAAGGTAGTAGCGTATAAGGATGAATTTTCATATTAATTCGAATATTTCTCAAAAAAATAATAACTTTAATAATCCAATTCATATTAGAAAGAACATTTTGATTAGAAAATTGATGGTTATATTCTGGAAATAATTCTAACATAATCGTTTTTTCTTTATAATTTTGATTTAACTTTAAATTTTTCCAAATAGTTTCAGTAATAAAAGGAATAATAGGATGAGCTAATTTTAAAAGAGATTCTAAAATATATAACAAAATATTTTTAGTAGAATAAACTTCTTTAAAAGTTCCAGTTTTAATAATAACTTTTACAAATTCTATGTACCAATCACAAAATATATTCCATATAAAATTATATAAAATATTTGATGCACTATCAAAACGATACGAATCTAAAGATTCTCGATACGACTTAACCGTCTCGTTAAACTCTACTAATATCCATTGATTCCAAAAAAACATATTTTCTTTTATACAATATTTATTAAATATATGATTTTTTGTGTTTATTAAAACAAATCTGCTGGCATTCCATAGTTTATTACAAAAATTTCGATATCCTTTTAATCTACTCATATCCCAATGAATATCACGAGTATTTGAAGAAAGAGATGAAAAAGTAAAACGCAGTGCATCTGTACCAGTCGCTTCTATTCCCATAGGAAATTGTTTTATAGTATCTTTTCGAATTTTGTTTAATGTACTCGGTTTCATTAAACTACTTGTTCTTTTTTTAATTAAATCTTTTAGTGAAATTCCATCTATCATATCTATCGGATCAATAACGTTTCCTTTCGATTTTGACATTTTTTGACCTTCTTCATCTCGAATTAATCCAGTTATAAAAACATGTTTGAAAGGAACTTCAGGATGTCCGTTTTTATCTTTAACAAAATACATTGTTAGCATGATCATTCGAGCAATCCAAAAAAAAATAATATCAAATCCGCTTACTAAAACATTGGTAGAATGAAAAGTTTTAAGAAATTTAGTCTTTTTAGGCCATCCTAAAGTAGAAAAAGTCCATAATCCAGAAGAAAACCAAGTATCTAAAACATCTTTATCTTGAATTAATTTTATTTTTTTTGATATAGAGTATTCTTCACGTATTTCTTTTTCATTTTTTCCAACATATGTATTTTTTTGATCATCATACCATGCAGGAATACGATGACCCCACCATAATTGACGAGAAATACACCAATCTTCAATGTTTTCCATCCAAGAAAAGTACATGCTTTCGTATTTTTTTGGGATAAATTGAATAGATCCGTTTTTTACAGCATCTACAGCTGTTTTGGCTAATTCTGAAGTTTTTAAATACCATTGATCAGTAAGCATTGGATTAATAACAACTCCGCTTCTATCATTATAAGGCATTGTTATATGACATTCTTCAATTTTCTCTAAAAATTTAAGTTTTGTAATTTCTTTAATAATTTCTAACCGTGCAGACAAAATATCTAATTTTTGAAATTTTAAAGGAATAAATGAACTGTAAAAATCACATTCTTTTCCTTTATAATCATAAATCTCAGATTTACATTTAATTCGACCACTAAAAGTAAAAATATTAATCATAGGCAATTTATGACTACGTCCTACTCGATAATCATTAAAATCATGAGCAGGAGTAATTTTTACACAGCCAGTTCCTTTGTGAATATCAGCATATTTATCTGAAATAATAGGGATTATTCTGTTAATTACAGGAACAATAACTGATTGACCAATAAAACAACTGTACTTTTTGTCTTTTGGATTTACAGCTATTGCTGTATCTCCAAGCAATGTCTCAGGTCTAGTTGTTGCAACAACTAAATATTGATTGCTATTAATTGAACTATATTTATTTAAAATTGGATATCGAATAAACCATTTTTTTCCTTTCATTAATCTATGATCAACTTCGAGATCAGAAATAACTGTTTCTAATTTTGAATCCCAATGTACTAATCTTTTTTTTCTATAAATAAAGTTATTTTTGTATAAAACTATAAAAGCTTTTTTTACAGCAATTGAAATATCAGGATCCAAAGTAAATTTTTCGCGATCCCAATCAACAGAATTCCCTAAACGTCTCATTTGTTCTGTAACAACACTATTAGATTTCTTCTTCCAATTCCATATTTTTTTTATAAACTCGTCTCTTGTAAAATTTTTTTTAGTTTTATTTTCTTCTAAATATATTTGATTTTCAACTAAAATTTGGGTAGCTATACCGGCATGATCAGTACCAACTTGCCAAAGTGTATTGTATCCTTTCATTCTATTATAACGAATTAATATATCCATGATTGTTTGTTGAAACGCATGCCCCATATGCAAACTTCCTGTGATATTAGGAGGAGGCATCATAATGCAAAAAGCAGGTTTACTTGAATTGTTATTAGGTTTAAAAAATCCGTTTGTTTCCCAAAAATCATATATTTTTTTCTCAATATCTTGAGGATTATAAATTTTTTCCATTAGATTTAACTGTATTTTTATAAGTGAAGTTATATTTTAAAATTTTAAAAAATGTTTAAAAAATTTAATTAATATAAATTAATTAATATAATTTGATCGATTTAACAAAAATTGACACAACAATTCAACAGGACGACCTGTTGCTTCAGCATTTTTACTAGATTTCCATGCAGTTCCAGCAATATCCAAATGAGCCCAACTATAATTTTGAGTGAAACGAGAAAGAAAACAAGCGGCAGTAATAGCACCTGCTTTCCCATCACCTACATTTGAAAAATCTGCAAAGTTGGAGTGTAATGATTTTTGATATTCTGAAAATAAAGGTAATCTCCATATTTTGTCATCGGTTTGATTTGCAGCATTATTCAACTCATCAGCAAGAGAATCGTCGTTGCTAAAAAGACCACTAGCGCAGTCTCCTAAAGCGGTAACGCAAGCTCCAGTTAAAGTGGCAATATCAATGACCGTTAAAGGAGAAAAACGATTCAAATATGTTAAAACATCACATAAAACTAAACGACCTTCAGCATCAGTATTTAATATTTCCACTGTTTGACCTGACATAGTTTTTAATATGTCTCCGGGTCTAAAAGATTTACTACTAAGCATGTTTTCGCAACCTGCTAAAAAACCTATTATTGTTAATGGTAATTTTAATTTTGCAGCCATTAAAATACAACCGTACACAGCTGCAGCGCCGCACATATCATATTTCATTTCATTCATTTTTTCAGAAGATTTTATAGATATTCCTCCAGAATCAAAAGTTAATCCTTTTCCGACTAAAGCAATTGGTTTATTTTCATTGAAATTTGCTGCAGAATATTTAATTATAGACATTAATGGTTTATTTTTAGACCCTTTTCCAACAGCTACATAAGCATTCATTCCTAAATTTGACATTTCTTTACTATTAACACTTTCAACAACAATATTATTTTTGTACTTTGATTCTAATTTCTTAGATTGTAAAAATAAATATAATGGATTACAAATATTAGGAGGCAAATTACTCATTTTTTTTGCAGCTTCAACGCTTTTACTAATTGCTAATCCATGTTGTAAAGCAACATTCGATAAATTGACATCATTTTTATTTGATATACTTAATATTATTTCATTAAGATTATCAAATTCTTTTAATGTATTTCCTAACTTAAAAGTTTTATATAAAGATTCTGTTATAGAATTAATTATTATTCTAACAGTCCAATATATGTTATTTTTTTTGATATTTAATTCAGATAAACAACACACAGCTTTCTTAATAACAGTGTTTTTTAACGCTTTTACCATATGTTTTAGTATTTTTTTAAATTCATGTTTATTAATTAAATCTACTCCACCACAACCGACTAATAAAATTCTCTTTACTGTAACATTAGGAATATTATAAATTAAAAGTGTATGACCAATTTTTCCTGAAATATCGCCTGATTCTAATAAATTCATAATATAACCATTACTTTTTGTATCGAGTTTTTTAGCAGAACAAGAAAGAATTTTATTCTCAAATATACCAACTATTATACAATCAGATTGATTGTCATCCAAACTATGATGTTTTATACAAAAATTTATCATTTGAAATCTTCTTAAAATTTATATTTATATTCATTATTTTAATACAAAAAAATATTTATTAAAATATGATAATTAATTATAATAAAGAAATTAATTACTAACATAGTTAAATTTTTACTTGAAATAAAATAAAAATATAATTTTATTATAAAAAGTTAAAAAAATTTAATTTAATGAAAAGTAATGTACTTGTATCAATATTGTTAAAATTCACTTCTATTTTATTAGAGAATTCATTATGAACTCTTTTTATCAGCGCCATTTTTTAAAATTGTCAGATTTTACTTGTTCAGAATTAAAAAAAATTATTTCTTTATCTAAAAAACTTAAAGTACTAAAGAAAAAAAATAAAGAAATTCCAATGCTTAGAAAAAAAAATATTGTTTTAATTTTTGAAAAAGAATCCACTCGAACAAGATGTTCTTTTGAAGTTGCTGCATTTGATCAAGGAGCTAATGTTACCTATTTAGGCCCAGGGAGCACTCATCTTGGAACTAAAGAATCAATTGAGGATACTGCAAAAATACTTGGAAGAATGTACGATGGAATACAGTATAGAGGACACAATCATGAAATTATAGAAACTTTATCGAAATATTCCAATGTACCAGTATGGAACGGATTAACTGAAAAATTTCATCCAACACAATTAATATCTGATTTATTCACTATACAAGAAATATTTCCAAATAAAAAATTTTCTGACATTAAATGCGCATATGTTGGAGACGCTCGTAATAATATAGGAAACAGTTTATTAGAAGCTGCGTCTATTGTCGGATTAGATTTACGTTTGATATCTCCTAAAAAATATTGGCCAGAAAAAAAATTTTTTATTACATGTCAAAAAAGATCTCAAAAAAATAATGGAAAAGTAATTTGTACTGAAAATATTCTTCATGGAATAGAAAATGTAGATTTCATTTACACTGATGTTTGGGTATCTATGGGAGAATCAGCTGAAATATGGGAAAAAAGAATTAAATTGTTAAGAAAATACCAAGTAAACGATGAAATGTTAAACATGACTAATAATACTCAAATAAAAGTATTGCATTGCCTTCCTGCTTTACATGATCAAAAAACTGAAATCAGCAAGTCTATTTTAAAACAGTACGCACTTAAAAATGGCATAGAAATCACAAATGATGTTTTTAAAAAACATGAAAACATTATTTTTGAACAAGCAGAAAATAGATTGCATACTATAAAATCTATTTTATTACTAAGTCTGTTGAAAAATGTAGACCTTTAGATATATTTTAAAAAATTAAAATTTTATATATTTTAATATTAACTGAGTGTTGTATTATTTTTTTAATTTTAAAAAAAATACTTTATATCATCTATTTTAAAAAAAGGAAAAATTGCAGTTGATAAATTCATTATATAAAAAAAATATAATTTCTATAAATGATCTGAAACGTAATGAATTAGAATTAGTTTTAGAAAAATCAGAGATACTAAAAAAAAAAATAATCAAACTCTTCTAAAAAATAAGATCGTCGCCAGTTGTTTTTTTGAAGCCTCTACTCGAACTCGTCTATCTTTTGAAACTGCTCTTCATCGTTTAGGCGCTTCCGTAATAGGATTTGCTGACGGAAATAATATTTCTTTAGGAAAAAAAGGAGAAACTCTAGCAGATACAATTTCTGTTATTAGTTCTTATGTAGATGGAATTATTATTCGACATCCTCAAGAAGGATCAGCACGTTTAGCATCTGAATTTTCTAATGGTATACCAATATTCAATGCAGGAGATGGATCCAACCAACATCCTACTCAAACTTTGTTGGATTTATTTACGATTAAAGAGACACAAACTAGATTGTGCAATTTAAATATAGCTATGGTAGGAGATCTTAAATATGGCAGAACTGTTCATTCTTTAACACAAGCTCTTGCGAAATTCAGAAACAATAAATTTTTCTTCATTTCACCTGATGCATTAAAAATGCCAAATTATATAAATGATATGCTTTATAAAAAAAACATCTATTGGAAAAGATGTCAAAATATTGAAGAAATAATTTCTGAAATAGACATTCTGTACATGACGAGAGTTCAAAAAGAAAGGCTAGATCCTACTGAATATGCAAACGCTAAATCAAAATTTGTTTTATATGCTAAAAATTTAAAAAATGCTCGAAGCAATTTAAAAATATTACATCCACTTCCTCGAATAGATGAAATAAATCACGATGTTGACTATACTCCTTACGCTTGGTATTTTAAACAAGCAGAAAATGGCATTTATACACGTCAAGCAATTTTATCTTTAGTATTAATTGAGAAATATTCATAAAAATGCAAATTAATAAACTTCAAGTAGAAGCAATTAAATCTGGAAGTGTTATAGATCATATTCCAGCTCATATTGGTTTTAAGCTACTATCTCTATTTAGATTTACTGAAACAGAAAAACGCATTACCATTGGTTTAAATTTGCCTTCTAAAAAAATAGGAAAAAAAGATATTATAAAAATTGAAAATACTTTTCTAAGTGATGATCAAATCAATCAATTAGCTATTTATGCTCCGTACGCGACAGTTAACTATATTAATCAATACAATTTAGTAGAAAAAACTTTTCCTACTTTACCTAAAAAAATAGATCGCATTCTAATATGTCCAAATAGCAATTGCATTAGTCACAATCACTGTATAACTTCTAGTTTTATTTTTAAAAAAGATATGAATGATAACATGTATTTAAAATGCAAATATTGCGAAAAAGAATTTTCTAAAAACACAGTTTTATCACATTAAAAAATAAAACCATCACTATTTAAAACAACAGGAATAAGATGATATTTTATGAATCAAATAATTATGACAAAACAAGCGCCTAAAGCCATTGGCCCTTATTCTCAAGCAATAAAAATAGAAAATTTTTTAATGATATCCGGACAAATACCAATTGATGTAAAATCTGGTTGTATTCCAGAAAACATAGCTGAACAAACTTATATTGTATTAAACAATATAAAATCTATTATTGATGAAGCTGGATTTTCATTAAGAAATATTATTAAAACTACAGTTTTTACTACTAATTTAAAAAAAATTGATATAATTAATGAAATTTATAAGAAATTTTTTAAAGATCATCAATCACATTTTCCTGCTCGATCTTGTGTGGAAGTTCAAGCGCTACCAAGAAATGTAAAAATAGAAATTGAAGCAATTGCGTTTAAGAAAAATAATTAATACTTATTTTAAATAGTCATATAAAAAATATAAAATATATTTTGATGCAACATAATATACAAAATTTTTTTAATAATTTTAGACATATAAAATATTTAATATGCCGCAAAGCGGCATAAAAAATCATACCTTTCTGCGACGGGAAAAAGATGATGTTCTCTTATTTACAAGTATTGAAGATTTAGTTATAGGTTTTTCAAGGAAACGATGATTGTTATTTTTAACTTTATCAAATGAATAGCGATTATACGACTTGTTTTCATAAAATCTTGAATCTTTTAATAATTTTATGTTTATAGGTTTATTTAAAATTTTAGTTCGTATAAACTTTTGTAATAAATCTTTTGAAAGTCCTTTAGGTAGTTCAATAGTAGAGTAAGTAGAAAACAACTTTACATTTCCAATGTAACGACTATTAATTTCGCCTTCATTTGCAATTGCTCCGACTATATGACGAATTTCAACTCCATCATTACGCCCTATTTCTATACGATATAAATCAACTGGTTTCATATCTTTTCGTTCTCGTCGATTTCTATTATTTCGATACTCTTCGCGACGACGATCTTTTTTAAATATGAATTCTCGAGAATGAATGTTTCTATCTGGCTTGATAATTAAGGGTCTCTCACCCTGAGCCATTTTTAACAAAGCGGCTGCTAAAGTTTTAATGTCTAAATCATCTGTTAGATATAGTTTACTTAGTAAAGAAGTATATTCATCTAAATCTTTGCTTTCTAATTGTTGTTGAACTTTTTTTGAAAATTGTTCTAAACGTCTTTGACATAACAATTCAATTTTTGGCAACTGAACTTCGGGAATTGATTGTTTTATAGTACGTTCAATATTTCTTAATAAACGACGTTCACGATTTTCTACAAATAATAAAGCTCGACCTGTACGACCAGCTCGACCTGTACGACCTATTCGATGCACATAAGATTCTGAATCCATAGGAATGTCATAGTTAATAACAAAACTAATTCTATCTACGTCTAAACCACGAGCAGCAACATCTGTAGCGATTAAAATATCTAATCGACCATTTTTTAATCTTTCTAAGGTTTGCTCTCGAAGCGCTTGGTTCATGTCTCCATTTAAAGCTGCGCTATTGTATCCATTTTTTTCTAAAGCCTCAGAAACTTCTAAAGTAGCACTTTTAGTCCTAACAAAAATAATAGTAGCAGAAAAGTCTTCAGCTTCTAAAAAACGGATCAAAGCGTCAGTTTTTCTACCATAAACTATCCAATAACTTTGTTTTATATCTGGACGAGTTGTTATGTTGGATTGTATTTTTATTTCTTGAGGATTTTTCATAAATCTTTTGGAGATTCTACGTATTGCTGCTGGCATAGTAGCTGAAAATAATGCAGTTTGATGTTCTTTAGGGATTTCAGATAAAATTGTTTCTACATCTTCAATAAACCCCATTCTTAGCATCTCATCTGCTTCATCTAAAACTAATCCATGTAAATTGGAAAGATTTAAAGTTTCTCTTTTTAAATGATCTAATAAGCGTCCAGGAGTTCCTACAACAATTTGAGGTCCTTGTCGCAATGCTCGAAGTTGTAACTCATATCTTTGACCACCGTATAAAGGTAATACGTTTACCCCAATCATATATTTAGAAAAAGCTGAAAAAGCCTCTGCGACTTGAACTGCTAACTCTCTTGTTGGAGCTAAAACTAAAATTTGAGGTGCTTTTAACGAAACTTCTAAGTTATTCAACAAAGGCAAAGCAAAAGCAGCTGTTTTACCACTCCCCGTCTGAGCCATTCCTAAAACATCACGACCTTTGAGTAGAAGAGGAATGCAAGCTAATTGAATGGGAGAAGGTTTAACATATCCCATTTCGTTTAAAGATTGAATAATAAAAGAATTTAAACCAAGAAAAGAAAATGTGCTTTCAATATGAGTCATGCAGTAGATATGCCTTTTAAGTTACAGTAGCCAGTCTACATAAATCATGATGAAAATATTATATATTCTCATTGAAAGGTGTGAACCGGCAAAAAATTAGTTAATTTAAAAATAAGTAAATAAATTTGTATTAAATACAAAGATTAAAAAATATATTTATTATTTATTGCTAATGATTTTTTAGATATATACAATATATTTTAAAAAAATAACATTAGCAATCTATTAAATTTTTTTATTATTAAATATAGTTTAATATCAACAAAAATTTAAAATAAAATTAATTCAAGTAATAAAAAATTAAAAAAAATACTATTTTATATGGTACTATTTGATAAGACATAAATCTATATTTTATTAAAAATAAAAAATTTTTTATCTATGAGTAATAATAATTATATCAGATAATAATATTTTTTATAGATGTATTAGAGATAATAGAGTTTTTGACTTCTTTAATACTTAATCTTAAACGTCCTTGACGATCTATTTCTAGTACTTTCACTAAAACTTTTTGATTAATTGTTAAATGATCAGAAACTTTATCCACTCTTTTTTCAGAAATTTGAGAAATATGAACTAAACCTTCTTTTCCTAATCCAATAGAAATAAAAGCTCCAAAATCAACAATGCGAGTAACTTTACCAGAATAAATTTTACCAACCTCTATTTCAGCTGTAATTTCTTGAATTCTTTGAATAGCATGTTTTGCTTTTTCTTGAATAGAAGCTGATATTTTAACAGTTCCATCATCTTCAATTTCAATGATTGTTCCAGTTTCTTCTGTAAGCATTCGAATAACTGAACCTCCTTTTCCAATTACATCCTTAATTTTTTCAGGATTTATTTTAATAGTATGAATTCGAGGAGCGAATTCAGAAATTTCACTTCTATGAATACTCAAAGCTCGTTTCATTACATTCAAAATATGCAATCGAGCCGCTTTAGCTTCATTTAAAGCTTTATGCATAATTTCATTTGTAATACCTTCTATTTTAATATCCATTTGCAATGCTGTAATACCTTCTTCAGTTCCAGATACTTTAAAATCCATATCTCCTAAATGATCCTCATCTCCTAAAATATCTGAAAGCAATACATATTTATCTCCTTCTTTAACTAAACCCATTGATATTCCAGCAACAGCTGATTTTATAGGAACTCCAGCATCCATTAAAGCTAAAGATGCTCCACAAACAGAAGCCATAGAAGAGGACCCATTAGATTCAGTGATTTCAGATACTATTCTAATAGTATATGGAAAATCATCTAATTTAGGCATTACTGCTAAAAGACTTTTTTTTGCTAAACGACCATGTCCGATCTCTCGTCTCTTAGGTGATCCCACTATTCCTATTTCTCCAACAGAATAAGGAGGAAAATTGTAATGAAATAAAAAATTATCAGTTCTGTCTCCTAATAGTTCATCTAAATTTTGAGCATCTCTAGACGTACCCAAGGTAACAGAAACTAAAGATTGAGTTTCGCCTCTGGTAAACAAAGAAGATCCATGCGTTCTAGGTAAAACACCTGTACGAACATCTAATGCACGAATCATGTCTTTTTCTCTTCCATCAATTCGTGTTTTATTGTTCAATATTCGGTCGCGTACTATTTTTTTTTCTATCTTTTTTAAAACATCTTCAATTTCTATAATATTTATATTTGAATTTTCATTTAAAAATAAATTTATTATATCTTCTTTAATAAAACTTAACTTTTCATATCTTTCTTGTTTATCAGAGATAAGATAAGCATCTCTTATATTTTGTTCAGATAATTTAATAATTCTAAGCTCCAGTGATTTATCAATTTCTGGATAAGATACAGTCCAAGGTAATTTACTGGCTTCATTTGATAAAGAACGAATATTATTAATTACTACTTGTTGTTGTTGATGACCAAAAGAAATAGCGCCTAACATTGTTTCTTCACTGATAATTTTTGCTTCAGCTTCTACCATAAGAACAGCATTTTGAGTTCCTGAAACAACTACATCTAAAAAGCTAGACTTCATATCATCACTTGTAGGATTCAGTATATACTGACTGTTAATATAACCAACTCTAGACGCAGCAACTGGGCCATAAAATGGAATTCCTGATAAGCTAAGAGCTGTTGATGCACCAATAATCGCTATTATATCAGGATTAATTTGAGGATTTACTGATACTACTGTAGCTATAATTTGAACCTCATTGAAAAAACCTTTAGGAAATAAAGGTCGAATTGGTCTGTCTATTAGACGTGCTATTAATACTTCATTTTCACTCGGACGCCCTTCTCTTCTAAAAAAACCACCTGGTATCCGACCTGCTGCATATGTACGTTCCTGATAATTTACAGTAAGCGGAAAAAATGTTTGATCTGTATTTGTTTTTTTTTGACCTACAACAGTGACAAAAACCGCTGTATCATCCATGCTAGCCATGACTGCAGCAGTCGCTTGCCTAGCCATTATACCTGTTTCTAAAGTGATTGTATGCTGGCCATATTGAAATTTACGTACAATGGGATTGAGCAAAATAATATCCTTAATATAAAACTAATTTTGTATAAATTGATCAGTTACAATCATACTTTTTGGGAATAAAAACGCATTTTTATTCAAAACATTAAAAAATTTATAAAATTCCAATTTTTTTAATTAATGAACAATTCTTATACTTTATAAAAAATAACGTAATAAAACTGTAAAAAAAGGGCTAGCAAAAAGCCCTTTATAAATATTTGTAATTTATATTATTTAAGTATTTTAAAAATTTTTAAAATAATAATATCAACTATCGTCTTAAATTTAATTTTTCAATTAATTCAGAATAACGAGATATATATTTGTTCTTTAAATAATCTAATAATTTACGACGTTTTGAAACCATACGCAAAAGACCTCTTCGGCTGCAGTGATCTTTTTTATGATGAATAAAATGCGTCTGAAGATGATCAATTTGAGTAGTCAGAAGCGCAATTTGAACTTCTGTTTTTCCGCTATCTGCTTTATTTTTACCATATTTTAAAATAATTTTTTTTGTATCAATTAAACCAAAAGACATTTAGAACTCCAAATAGTTTTAAGTTAGATTAAAAATTTCTAATTCAGTAAAACATTTTGAAAATAATAACATGATCGTCTAAAATTAAACAATGCATAACTTTATGAGTGAATTTCAGAAATTAATCGATGAGGAATTAATAATTTATTGACATTAATTCTTCCTAACCCAAGAAACTTATTATTCTCTTCTTCAAATACTCGAACTAAACTTTTTTTAATATTCGAGTCAAAAATAACTGATTGTCCTGATTTAAAATTGTATGATTTTTTACACGAAAGATAAACTTTAGGAAAAAATGAAACAGGACTGTCAATCGGCATTAATAATTCATCTATTTTTTTAAAAAATTTAATATTTTTAATATGTTTAATATTCAGTAACTTATACAAATCAGATATTGTTACTAATTTAGAATAAGAATAAGTTGCTACTTGTAATCGACGTAGATTAGCTACATGCGCCCCACATCCCAAATTTTCTCCTAAATCTTCAATAAGAGTACGTATATATGTTCCTTTAGAGCAAACAATAATGAATTCTATTAAATTTTTTTCATAACTTAAAAATTCAATTTTATGTATATAAACTCTCCGAGAGTTTCGATTAATTTGTAATCCTTTTCGAGCATATTTATACAAAGGTATACCATTATGTTTAATAGCTGAATGCATTGGTGGTATTTGATAAATACAACCTGTAAACTTTTTTATTGACGCATCAAGATCGTGAGATGAAAACAAAATGGGTCTTTTTTTTATAATTGCCCCACTAGCGTCAGAAGTGGAAGTTGTTTCACCTAATTTAGCAATTACATGGTATTTTTTATCAGAAATATTTGAATAATAAGAAAATTTTGTACTCTCTCCAAAACAGATTGGCAACATACCAGTTGCTAAAGGATCTAAAGTACCAATGTATCCTGCTTTTTTAGCATTAAAAATCAGTTTAACTTCTTGTAAAACATAATTGGAAGATATTCCTTTAGGTTTATCTAATAAAAAAAATCCATGAATATCTCGTTTTTTACGAGAATTCATTAATTTATCTTTATATTTGTTCATCATTAGATATCATTATTTTTTATCAAATTGTTTAATATCATAGAGATTTTATTTCCTTGTATCGAAGAACTGTCGTGATAAAAAACAATATTGGGAACTATTCTTAATCTCATTTCTTTGCATAACAATTTCCGAATGTAACCAGAAGCTTTATTTAAAATTATCAAAATTTTTTTAGAATTTTCTTTTTTATGATAGTCTAAAAAACTAATAAAAATTTTTGCATTAGATAAATCTTTAGAAACTTGAACTTCAGATACTGTGATCACTATTTTAAAGCGCGGATCTTTAAGAGAATGATGAATAATCAAAGCTATTTTTTTTTGTATTTCTGATGCAATTCGTGACGCTCGACTAAATGATTTGTCCATAATTATATTACCAAATTAAATATATTATATGGAAAAAAATATAAAATAAATATTTCATGTAAACTATGTTTTTAAAATGTTCTTTTAATTTCTTTAACTTCAAAGACTTCAATAGTATCTTCAACGTGCAAATCATTATAATTCTTTATTCCAATTCCACATTCTATACCATTACGAACTTCGCTTACATCCTCTTTAAAACGACGAAGTGATTCTAATTCACCTTCATAAACAACTACATTATCTCGTAATATTCGAATTGGATTATTTCTTTTAATAATTCCTTCTGTTACCATGCATCCAGCAATAAAACCAAACTTAGGCGATTTAAACACATTTCTAACTCTAGCTAATCCAATAATGTTTTGTTTATATTCAGGGGATAAAAGACCTATGATTGAGGACTTTACTTCATTAATTAAATCATAAATTACTGAATAATAACGTAAATCTAAATTTTCTGATTCAATAATTTTTTTAGCGGCAGAGTCTGCCCGAACATTAAATCCTATAATAATAGCATTAGACGAGAACGCTAAAGAAGCATCTGTTTCTGTAATTCCTCCAATTCCTGATCCTATAATCTTAACTTTAACTTCATTACTAGACAATTTTAATAAAGCTTCATAAATTGCTTCTAAAGACCCTTGAACATTAGATTTTAAAACAATTTTTAATTCAGAAATATTGTTTTTGTTTATGTTTTCAAACATGTTTTCTAAACTAGATCTATTTTGGCTTTCTAATTTCTTATCTCTGAATTTATTTTTTCGATAACATGCTACTTCTCGAGCTTGTTTTTCATTACGGACGACAGTAACTTTGTCACCTGATAAAGGGGCTTTAGATAATCCTAAAACTTCTACTGGAATAGAGGGACCAGCACTGATTATATTTTGACCATTTTCATTTCTTAATGCTTTAATGCGACCATATTCAAAACCACATAATACTATGTCTCCTTTTTTTAAATTTCCTTTTTGAACTAATATTGTCGCTATTGGACCTCTTCCTTTATCAACAAAAGATTCTATAACGACACCTTCCGCCATTCCAGTGTTTACTGCTTTAAGCTCTAAAATTTCTGATTGTAACAAAATAGAACTTAAAAGTTTATCAATTCCTTTTCCTGTTTTCGCGGAAATACATACAAATATGTTTTCACCACCCCATTCTTCTGAATGAATATCATACTTCATTAAATCATTTTTAAGTTTTTCAATGTTAGAATCTAATCTATCTATTTTATTAATAGCTACTATTACTGGTACATTAGCTTCTTTTGCATGTTGAATAGCTTCAATCGTCTGCGGCATAACCCCATCATCTGCAGCTACAACTAAAACAACTATATCAGTAACTTTGGCTCCTCGAGATCTCATTGCGGTGAAAGCAGCGTGACCTGGAGTATCTATAAACGTAATAGATCCTGCGTCTGTATTTACATGATAAGCGCCAATATTTTGAGTAATACCTCCAGACTCAGACGAAACTATTTTAGTAGAGCGAATACAATCTAATAAAGAAGTTTTACCATGATCTACATGACCCATAATAGTCACTATTGGGGCTCGATTTATAAAAATTTCATTACCCATATCTCGATCCTTCATTATTAACTCTTCTAATATATTTTCTCGGTGCAAAATTACTTTATGACCCATCTCTTCAGCGATTAATTGAGCTGTATCTTGGTCAAGAACTTGATTTATTCTCCCTGATATCCCCATGTTTGTCATAGTTTTTATGACTTCTGAGCTTTTAGTTGCCATTTTATTAGATAAATCTAAAACACTAATTTTACTTCCAAGTACAACATCTCTATTAATAGTAAAATCAGGTTTTTTAAACGTTTGATGAAATAAAATCGATTTATTTTTTTTATTATTATTTTTAATAAAAACAGATTTTAATTCTTCTTTTTTAATTTTATTATAATTAGATTTATTATTTTTTTTATTTCTATAATTTTTTAAATTTGAATGATATTTTTTTTTATCTTTTTCTAGTAATTTATTGTTATCTTCTTCAGATTCGCGAGAATGTAAAAATGTTGTTAAATGATAATCTGTTTTATTTTTTTGATAAAATTTATGAATTTCTATATTTTCTTTTAAAATTTTTTGAGTGTTTATCTCGTTTATTTTTGAATCAATGATTTTTTTAAATTTTTTATTTTTTATTGTATTGGATTTTTTTAAATTATTTGAAATATTTTGTTTTTTTTGCTTTTTTTGAATATTATTTTTTGTCATTAAAGAATTAGATTCTAAATTTTCGGAAAAAATTTTTGCATCTAATTTAGAATTTTTTACATAAGTTTTATTTTTTCTAATTTCTACTTGAATAGATTTGTTTTTGCCTCCAACTGTTAATACATTTAAAGTCCTTCTCGTTTTTCTTTTAAAGATTAAAGTATTTGATAAAAATTTTTTATTTTTATCTATGTGCTTTAATAAAGAGTTTTTTTCTTCTTTACTAATGGAATCATTCTCATACTTAAATATTCCGATGTTAGATAAATGCTCTATTAAATCTTTAACTGAAATTTTAATTTCGTGTGATAAAGCTTTTAAACTTATATCTGTCATACTATTTATTCCTATTGTCAGATCTCAGTGCCAAACCAGCAAATATTTCTAGCAGTCATAATTAATAAACCTGCTTGTTCAGAATTTAAATTTTCAATATCTGTTAAGTCATCTATTCCTTGATCGGCTAATTCTTCTAAAGTAAATATATTTTTTTTAGCTAATTGAAGAGCTAATTTTAAGTTCATTCCATTAATACTCAATAATTTTTCTGTTATTTTTTTTTCTATAGTTATTTCATTTTTTTTTGATTCCATTTTAATTAATCCTAATTTAGCACCTTCTCTTACTAAAACTGCTTCTTTTTGAGTTAGACTCTTAATAGAGAGTAATTCATTAAATGGTATGTAAGCTAGCTCTTCAAGAGAAGAAAATCCTTCTTTGACCAAAATATTAATAATGTTTTCATTAACTTTTAAGTTTTTTTTAAAAATATCAAAAGCAGCACAGGCTTCCTTTTGGTGTTTTAATTTTAAATCTTCAGTGGTCATAACATTTAATTCCCAACCACTGAGTTGCGACGCTAAACGAACGTTTTGACCATTCCTTCCAATAGCTTGTGCTAAATTTCCAGAATCTACAGCTATGTCCATAGTGTGATTATCTTCATCCACTACAAGAGAAACAACATCAGCTGGAGCCATAGCATTGATTACAAATTGAGTAGGATTATCATCCCATAAAATAATATCAATTCTCTCCCCGCACAATTCGCCGGAAACTGCTTGTACCCGAGCCCCTCTCATTCCAACACAAGCTCCTACTGGATCAATTCTCTTGTCATTGGTTTTTACTGCAATTTTAGCTCGAGATCCAGGATCACGTGCTGCTGCTTTAATTTCAATAACTTCTTCTCCGATTTCAGGTACTTCAATTCGAAATAATTCAATCAACATTTCAGGTTTAGAGCGGCTAATAAATAACTGAGAACCACGAGTCTCTGGATGAACTCCATACAACACTCCTCGAATACGATCACCAGGTCTAAAATTTTCTCTGGGTAGCATTCCTTCTCTTAAAATTGAAGCTTCAGCATTGTTTCCTAAATCTAAAATTAAATTATCTCTATTTATTTTTTTAACTATTCCAGTAATTATTTGACCAATATATTTACGAAACTGATCAACTAACATTGCTCGTTCAGCTTCTCTTACTTTTTGAACAATTACTTGTTTTGCTGTTTGAGTAGTTATTCTATCAAAATTAACAGATTTAATTTCATCTTCTACAAAATCATTTAATTGGACTTTATCCCCTTCAAAACATGCTGCTTCTAAAGTAATCTCTTTAGTTGGGTGAGTTACTTTTTCTACCACCATCCATCTTCTGAAAGTAGTAAAATGTCCAGTTTTTTTATTAATGCTAACTCTAACATCAATTTCTTGTCCATGTTTTTTCTTTGTTGCTGTTGCTAATGCAATTTCTAAAGCTTCAAAAATTTTTTCTCGTGGAAGCGATTTTTCATTAGAAACAGCTTCTACAACAGCTAAAATTTCTTTATTCATCTTGGTAGCCTCAAACTTAAAAGTTTTAAAATGAGAAATAGTTGCTCACTTTATATACCATGATCACAAACAAAAAATTTATTTTTGAAAGCAATAGTGAATATGTCTGATTCTTATTAAAATCATATAATTTTATTTTTTAATTAATACTGAAAGATTTAATTTATATAAAATAAACATTCTATACTAAAAACCCCCGAATTTTCGGGGGTTTTAAAGACGTTAAAAAATTTATAAAAACAAATTTTATAAAATATAAAATTTATGCCGAGGATGGGATTTGAACCCATATGCTTTTAGCACTACCCCCTCAAGATAGCGTGTCTACCAATTTCACCACCTCGGCGTATTTTTAAAAAAACTTATATGCAATAAATATTTTCTAACTCACAATTAATAATATTTAAATTAACGAGGTATTTCAGAAATTTGTTCTTTTTTATCTGATAAAAGATTGTTTAAAATATTTTTTTTATGATCATTTTTTAGAAAATCTAAATTAGTTGTTGAGTTATTAATATTGCATAGAACGATACTTGTTATCAAAAACAAACAAGAAAGAACACTAATAATATTTGTAATTAAATTACCACGACCAAAACTTTTAAATAAATTAATATTATTTTTAGAGTTTAAATGCACTGTATTATTAAGACTTTTTCCTGGTTGAAGTAAAATAAAAGAAATTAAAGAAAAAGAAATAAAAATAAAAAATACCAAAAAACATAAGTACATGTAATATTATTTCCTTTTTATACATTAAAAATTATTATTATAATATAATAGTTTAAATGTAAATTTGTTATTTAAAAAAATTGTGTTAATAAAAAATTTATTGTATTTTTAATTCATTGAGCGATTGAAATAATGTCTTAATGTAATAAAATAATCTTTTAATTTAAAAAAATTTACTGTTTCAGTTATGCTTAGAATATATGATATCATACTGGATTTTATTAATAACATATACCTTTGTTTATTTAACATTTTTAAATTTATTAAGAATAAATGTTAATTTTAACTGTGCTTTAAAATTTAAACTAATATTTATTTTAATACAAAAAATTTTTAATTTTAAAGTACTAATCACTTTTTAGTTTTTATTAGTATTTGTATTATTTTAATTCATCAAAAATTTATATATTAAATCTTAAATCTATTAGTACTTTAGATACTTAGTAATGATTAGTAATATAGTCAAAATTTAAAAGAATTATGAATTAAAATAAATTTATTCTGTTATCAATAGTATTCTTAAAACTTTTATGTATTAAAATTTAAGATTTATAATATTTTTTTAAAACCTCTAAAATCTTTTAAACAAAAGTTATCAAAACAATTATTAAATTATTATTGAATGTAACATTTTATTATCTAATTTGCTTTAATTGATTTTGTAGAAAAAATTTTTATGATTTTTCCTAACAAAGTTATGAAAATGGGAAATAAAAATTTCTGAAGAATTGTTTGAAAATTTTATAAAATATTGAATAAATAAAGCAAACATACATCTAATTAATAAAATAAAAAAATTTTTTAAAACATTATGTTTCAAATCAAATTGCAATATTTAATCTGAGATGCCTTAGTTTTTTCTAATAAAATAATTTTTATGTTTTAAAACTACGTTAGTGTTTTATTTATATTTTAACATAAAATCTAGATTTATTGATATATTTCCAAATCTTTTCTCATTTTTTAATTGAAAATAATTAAATCATTTATATTGATTTAATCTCTACTTTTTAAAAAGATTAAATTTCAAAGATAATAAAAAATACTTAATTAAAATAATAAACTTATATCTATTTAAAAAAAAAGTAAGATGAAGCCATAATAATCTTGTTACTTCATCTTATTTTAAGCAGAACAAAAAAAAATTTTAAAAATATGAATTTCTAAATATTTATAAAAATTAATTATATGCTAATATTTTTTAAAAAATTTATTTGTTAACATTCGTTTCATTCCATCCCTGAGGGTCTCGTACTTTTTTTCTTGCCATTAAATCATCAATCTGAAAAGAATCAATGGTTTCATATTTAATTAAAGCATTTTTCATAGAATGTAGAATATCAATATTTTCATTTAAAATATTACGCGCTCTATTGTAATTTGCTTCAATTAATAATTTTACTTCTTCATCAATAATTCTAGCAGTCTCATCAGACATATTTTTTGACTTAGAAACTGAACGACCTAAAAAAATTTCGCCTTCTTCTTCAGAATATAACAGTGGTCCTAATTTTTCTGAAAAACCCCATTGAGTCACCATATTTCGAGCTAAACTTGTTGCTACTTTAATATCATTAAACGCTCCAGTAGATACTTTCTGAGTGCCATAAATAATTTCTTCTGCTAATCGACCTCCATATAAAGTGGATATTTGACTTTCTAATTTTTGTCGACTAATACTAAGTGTATCTGACTCTGGTAAGAAAAATGTAATTCCTAATGCTCTCCCTCTTGGGATTATAGTGACTTTATGAGCTGGATCATGTTCTGGAACTAATCTTCCAATAATAACATGACCAGCTTCATGGTATGCAGTAGATTCTTTTTGAAAATCACTCATGACCATGGATCGACGCTCAGAACCCATCATAATTTTATCTTTTGCTTTTTCTAGTTCAATCATGGAAACTACTCGATGATTAAGTCTAGCTGCAAAAAGAGCAGCTTCATTTATTAAATTAGCTAAGTCAGCCCCTGAAAATCCAGGAGTTCCTCGAGCAATAATCATAGCATCAACATCTTTTGATAAAGGAACTTTTCGCATGTGAACTTTTAAGATTTGTTCTCTTCCGCGAATATCTGGTAAAGCTACAATAACTTGACGATCAAATCGACCTGGACGCAATAAAGCTGGATCTAATACATCAGGTCTGTTAGTAGCCGCTATTAAAATCACACCTTCATTTCCATCAAAACCATCCATTTCAACTAACATTTGATTAAGAGTTTGTTCCCTTTCATCATGCCCACCACCTAATCCAGTACCTCTTTGACGACCCACTGCGTCAATTTCATCAATAAATATAATACATGGGGCTGATTTTCTTGAATGTTCAAACATATCTCTTACTCTTGAAGCTCCAACTCCAACAAACATTTCAACAAAATCAGATCCAGAAATCGTAAAAAAAGGAACTTTCGCTTCTCCTGCAATTGCTTTAGCTAATAATGTTTTTCCAGTTCCTGGAGGACCAACCATTAATATACCTTTTGGTATTTTTCCTCCTAATTTTTGAAAACGACTTGGTTCTTTAAGATATTCGACTAATTCACTTACTTCTTCTTTAGCTTCATCACATCCAGCAACATCTTTAAAAGTTGTTTTAATTTGATCTTCTGATAACATTCGAGCTTTGCTTTTACCAAACGACATTGCTCCTTTCCCTCCTCCCATCTGCATTTGACGCATAAAAAAAATCCATACACCAATTAACAACAACATAGGAAACCAGGAAATAAAAACAGAAGCAATCAAACTGGGCTCTTCAGGTATTTCTCCTATTACCTTCACATTTTTAGTTAAAAGATTATCTAATAATTTAGGATCGTGAATAGGAATATAAGTAACGTATTTATTACTGTCTTTTCTGGTAACATGAAGCACTCGCCCATGAATATGAACGGAACGTACTTGATCTTCATTTACTTCTGACAAAAAAGTTGAATAATCAATTTTACTATTACTTACATCAGTGGAACTAAAATTTTGAAATATAGACATTAATATAACTGTAATAAATAACCAGAAAATTAGATTTTTAACCATATCACTCAAAGGAACGACCTCTCATTACTTCTATATTATTTAAAAACAAAACAGCATACTTAAAGTATTCATCTAGTTGCTAGAATGAATATTTCTCGAGATCTTGTTCGAGAAGTTTTAGGTTTACAAATTTTAACTTTTAAAAATACATTTTTAACTGATTCATAAAATTCATTGAAACCCTCTCCATGAAACGATTTTACCAAAAAAATACCATGTTTAGATAGTATACTGTTTGATATGTTTAAAGCTATATGGCATAATTCCAGAGCTTGCGACATATCAATAATAGAGTTACCTGTCATATTAGGAGCCATATCAGACATAACTAAATTAAATTTTTTATTATTTGAAAAATTTAATATTAAATCGGATATTTTTTTTTTCTACAATCTAATTTTAAAAAATTAATGCCTATTATTGGTTTCATCGGTAAAATATCACATGCTGTAACTCGTCCATTTTTACCAATTTTACTTAAAGCGTACTGCGTCCAGCTTCCGGGAGATGCTCCTAAATCAATAACTCTCATTCCATTTTGAAATAAATTATTTTTTTTATCGATTTGCTCTAGTTTAAACCAAGCTCTGGAGCGAATATTATTTTCTTTTGACTTAATAACATATTTATCTTTAAAATGTTCTAATAACCAACGTTTAGAACTATCTGATTTTTTTTTATAAATCATATTTTGTACTATTTTTGTGAGATAAACTTAAATCATAACTTGAGAAGTTAATCAATTAAAAGAGATTTAATTTTTAGATGAAGAAAAAAATTTTAAAAAGTGATTTTATTAAATCTAATTACACATATTCTATCTTTAAAATATTAAATTTAACGTTCCCTTTTGGTGTACATATAGTTGCGATAGAATTAATTTTTTTTCCAATTAAACCTCTTGCCATAGGAGAATTAATAGAAATTAAATTTTTTTTGAAATCAGATTCATCGTCTCCTACAATTTGATAATTAAATATTTCATTATTTTTTATATTTAAAATTTGAACAGTGGAACCAAAAATAACTCGTCCATTATTAGGAATTTTAGTTACATCTATAATTTGAGAATTAGATAATTTTGATTCAATTTCTTTTATTCTACCTTCACAAAAGCTTTGTTCTTCTCGAGCAGAATGATATTCCGCATTCTCTTTCAAGTCACCATGCTCTCTAGCTTCTGCTATAGAAATAATGATTCTAGGACGTTTTATTTGTTTTAATTTTTTTAATTCTTTTCGAAGTTGTTCTGCACCTCTTATTGTCATGGGAATTAAGTTAATCATATATATTCCTTTTAATTTTATGCATTTTTATTGAAAAAATAAATTTTTAATGAAACATATTAATTTTTGATGATTTTAAAATTTGAAAATTTTAAAAATTATTTTTTATTTTTTTTAAATAATGTTAAAATATTTAAGATATTAAATTAATTTAAATAAAGTTATTAATCAAAAAAAATAATTTATATATATTGTTTCATTCTTAAAATAATATACTTTTTTATTTAAAGAAATTTTAAAATAATATCATAAGTTGATTAAATTCTAAAAATAGAGATATAAAAAATTTTTAAAAATTCGTATAAAATTTTAATTTTATAGAATACACTTAATTTGATTAAATATTTTTAAATATTAATCTGTTTTGTAGAATTTTATTATATAAGATATACCTATCTATTTTAAATTAAAAAACACAATTTATCAAAAATTAATCCTTTCGTTTTTTTAATAATGTAAATTAAAATAAATAAAATATAAAATTTTTAAATTTCAAATTAATTATTTTCAATTTAATTATTTTGAAATATTTTTTATAAAGAATTTTTAAAATAAATTAAAAGCATATTAAAATGGATAAAAAAATAAAATCGTTACTTTTTAACAAATGGAATCTTAAAGAAATACATGTCACTGGAGACGAGAATCATTTTAAAATCATAGCTGTAGGAAGTGTATTTAAAGGAAAAAGCACAGTAAAAAGACAGCAAATGATTTATGAACCGTTAATAGATTTAATCACACAAAAAAAAATCCATGCTGTATCAATTGTTGCTTATACTTTTGAAGAATGGGAGAAAATTGAAAAAAAATAATTTTTATTATGCATAAAAAATTTCATAAATAAATTTTATAATACAACTTAATTCAGAGCCTTATTTATATGAATCAATTTTGTGTAGAAGGAAATAAAAAATTAAATGGTAATGTAATCATTTCAGGATCTAAAAATGCTGCATTACCCATTTTATTTATGAGTATATTAACAAATCACAAAGTAAAAATAAGTAATGTTCCTAAATTAACAGATATTGATTTAGCCATTCAATTACTAAAATATATAGGGGCTGAAATAAAACATCAAAAATGTATATTAATTGATCCTAAACCTATAAAATTAATTTGCCCTCCACAAAATTTAATATCAAAAATTAGAGGTTCTATCTGGATGTTAGCTCCTCTTTTAACTCGATTCAATCAAGCAAAAATTTTTTTTCCAGGAGGGTGTCAAATAGGAAAAAGACCAATAGATTTACATTTAAAAGGTTTAAAAAAGCTAGGTGCAACAATTAGAATAAAAAAAAATTCCATTCAAGCGTTTATTACAAAACGAATGAAAGGGACACATATTCTAATGGAAAAAATTAGCGTCGGAGCGACAGTTACTATAATTAGCGCCGCTGTTTTAGCTGAAGGTTTAACGGTGATTGAAAATGCTGCGCGTGAACCAGAAATTGTTGATATCGCAAAATTTTTAAATACTTTAGGTGCTAATATTACTGGAGCCGGGAATAAAAAAATATTTATAAAAGGCGTATCCAAGTTAAATGGTGGAAAACATAAAGTAATTCCTGATAGAATTGAAACAGGAACTTTTTTAGTAGCTGCAGCTATTTCTAAAGGAAGAGTAATATGTAAAAAAACAGAACCTAAACACTTAAAACAAGTACTTAAAAAACTTTCAGATTCTGGTGCAATAATTAAGTTTGGAAAGAATTGGATCAGTTTGGATATGAGGGGGAAAAGACCTCATTCTGTTGATATCTCTACAGCTGCCTATCCTGGTTTTCCCACAGATCTGCTAGCTCAATTTACTTTATTAAACTCCATCTCTAAAGGGAAAAGTAAAATTACTGAAACTATATTTGAAAATCGATTTATGCATGTTCCTCAGCTTATCAAAATGGGAGCTAACATCACCACAACTCAAGAAAAAAACATTATTTGCTGCGGAGTTCCTAAATTATTTTCAAAAAATGTTTTTTCTACTGACTTAAGAACTTCTGCAACATTAATACTAGCAGGTTGTATCGCTGAAGGAATTACTCAAGTACACAAGATTTTTCATCTTTTTAGAGGATATGAATACTTTTCTAAAAAATTAAATTTAATAGGAGCAAATATTAAAAGAAATAATAAAAAATAATATTTATACAACTTTAAATTTATAACTGATAATTTTAATTAGATTAAAATAAAAAAATAACCGGAGTATATTATGCATGCTGTTTTTACAAGTGGTGGAAAGCAATACAGAGTGAAAAAAAACCAAATTATAAGATTAGAGAAATTAGAAAAACCAGCTGGTGATACGATAGAATTTGATCAAATTTTAATGATTTCTAATAAAGATTTTGTAGAAATAGGAGCTCCATTTTTAACAGGAAAAACAATAACAGCAAGAATTGAAAATCATGGTCGCTTAAAAAAAATTAAAATTATTAAGTTTAATCGACGCAAGCACTATAAAAAAACACAAGGTCATCGTCAATATTTTACTAATGTAAAAATTGAAAAAATTAATTATTTTTAAGAAAAGGATAAATTTATGGCGCATAAAAAAGCTGGTGGATCTACTAGAAACGGAAGAGATTCTAATGCTCAAAGATTAGGTGTTAAATGTTTTGGAGGGCAATTCATTTCTTCAGGAAGTATTATTGTTAAACAACGTGGAACTAAATTTCATCCTGGTAAAAATGTCCGATGCGGAAAAGACCACACTATTTTTGCTACTGCGAATGGAACTGTACAATTCAAAAAAAAAGGATTAAAAAAAAGACAGTATGTAAATATATTAGTTTAAAAAAATAAATTTAATAAACAAATTATTGTTTAAAAAATAGTATGCCGATTTATCTAATAAAAAATGTTTAATTTTTACATTCTTAGTATTATATCGTAAAACTATTAATTTAATTAAACAAGAAACAGTGATGTTTAATGCACTTTATAAATATCTTAAATACAAAATGAAATTTATTGATCAAATAGTTATTCAAGTAATTGCTGGAAATGGTGGAAATGGATGTATTAGTTTTAGAAAAGAAAAATATATCCCGAAAGGAGGTCCAGACGGTGGAGATGGGGGGGATGGTGGAAGTGTATGGTTTGAAGCTAATAATAATTTAAACACTCTTGTAGATTTTAGATTCAAAAAAATTTTTCAAGCGAAAAACGGTAAAAATGGATCAGGAAATAATTGTTCTGGAAAAAAAGGAGATAATATAAAAATATTAGTTCCTGTTGGAACAAAAATAATTAATTTTGAAACAAAAGAAATTATAAGCGACTTAATAAAACACAAGCAAAAAATATTAGTTGCTCAAGGAGGTTGGCATGGGATCGGTAATACAAGATTTAAATCTTCAACAAATAGGGCACCAAGAAAATGTACATCAGGAATTAAAGGAGAAAAAAGAAATATAAAATTAGAGCTGATATTGATTGCTGACGTTGGAACTTTAGGAATACCTAACGCTGGAAAATCTACTTTTGTTGCAACAGTATCTAGTTCTAAAACAAAAACTGCAGAATATCCATTTACAACCTTAAATCCCATGTTAGGAAGTGTTACCTTAAACAATAAAAAGAAATTCATAATTGCAGATATTCCTGGTTTAATTAAAGGAGCTTCTCATGGAATTGGATTAGGTATTAAATTTTTAAAACACCTAGAAAGATGCAAAATATTATTGCATATCATTGATATAAACCCAAAAGACGGATCTCATCCAATAGAAAATATAAACACTGTTACAAATGAACTAAAAAAATACAGCCCAACGTTATATAATAAACCGAGATGGTTAGTATTTAATAAAATTGATTTATTGAGTAATTCAGAAATAAAAAAAAGAATTAATGAAATTAAAAATTACTTAAAAACAAAAGAAAAACACTATCTTATTTCGTCAACAAAGAAAATAGGCACAAAAGAAATATGTCTTGACATAGCAAAGTATTTAGAAAATGAAGTGTAAATTTTTAATCGAAAAAGAACTCGGTTTATTAAAAAACCAAGTTCTTTAATAATAAATTAACGTTTAGAAAACTGAGGGCGTTTCCTAGATTTCCGTAATCCTACTTTTTTTCTCTCAACCTGACGTGCATCACGAGTCACAAAACCTACTTTTCGTAATTTAGGTCGTAAAGATTGATCATACTCAATTAAAGCTCGCGTAATTCCTTGTCGAATTGCACCTGCCTGACCAGAAATTCCTCCTCCTTTAACTGTAACATAAATATTAAATTTATTTATCATGTCAACTAATTCTAATGGTTGACAAACAATCATACAAGAAGTTTCACGTCCAAAATATTGCTCTAAAGATCTTTTATTTATTATTATTTGTCCATTTCCAGGTCTCAGAAAAACTCTAGCAGAAGAACTTTTTCGACGCCCAGTTCCATAATTTTGAAAATTAATCATTTTTCTATACCTATTTTAAATGTTGAGAAATTTGGGACACTGTGCCGTGTGATCATGATTGTCATTAGAAAAAACTTTCAATTTTTTAAACATAGATCGCCCTAAAGGACCTTTTGGTAGCATTCCTTTTACAGCAATTTCAACAATTTTTTCTGGATAACGCGCCATCATTTCCTCAAATCTTAATTTTTTAATACCACCAACATAACCTGTATGATGATAGTAAATTTTATTAGTTCTTTTTTTTCCTGTAACTAATATTTTTGAGGAATTCAAAACAATAATATAATCTCCAGTGTCTAAATGAGGAGTATATATAGATTTATTCTTTCCTCTAAGATAAATAGCAATTGAACTAGCAAATCTGCCTAATATCTTATTAGTGGCATCAACGTAATACCAGTTTTTTTTTAAATCTCTTTCTTTAGCTGAAAATGTTTTCATTATGATATCTTCTTAAATATAATTATTTATATAAAAATCATACTATCATTAAAATTAATAAGATATAGTAAATATGTTTTTAATGATAAAATCTTGTAAATGATTTTTATATAAATTTATGTTTTTAGAAATAAGTAATTTTTAGTAAAAATTTTTTAAAAAGTTGATAATATCTAAAATAAAAAAATACTTTTTTTGAATAAAACATTTAATTAAAATGTACGTATCTTTTGTACAAAAAATAACGTCTACTGTTAAAAAATATTAAATTTTGTACTAAACACATGTTCATAGGTAACAAATTATGCTTTCTGAAAGTTGTTTATTAAATTTTCGTGATAAAATTAATGAAATTGACAAAAATATAGTTGATTTACTATCTAAAAGAAAGATTTTAGTAAAAAAAATTGCTGAATTTAAAATAAAAAACAATCAATCTATACGAGATAAAAAACGCGAAGAAAATATGTTAAAAAGATTAATTAATTTAGGGAAAAAACATCATCTCCCTTCTAAATATATTACTCAGTTGTTTCAATTAATTATTAAAGAATCTGTAGAAACGCAAGAAATGTTGTTAAAAAATTTTTATATTTTTAATAAAAAAAGAATTTTTAGTTTTTCTTTTTTAGGCCCGAAAGGTTCTTATTCACAGATTGCAACTACAAAATACGCAAATCAAAAATTGATTAATCATGTTGAAAAAGAATGTCAAACATTTAAAGAATGTATTTCAAATGTAGAGAAGAAAATATCAGATTATGCAATTCTACCTTTAGAAAATAGTTACTCCGGTCCTATTAATGAAGTTTTTATTTTGTTAAAAAAGACTCATTTGTTTATTTCAGGAGACATTAAGCTTTCTGTAAATCACTGTTTAGTAGGAATTAAAAAAATAAAATTAACTCATATTAAAACTGTATATAGTCACCCTCAACCTTTTAAACAATGCAGTAAATTTATTAAAAATTTTCCAAAGTGGGAAATTCAATATTCAAAAAGTACATCTGATGCAATGAAAAAAATTATAAAATATAATCAAATAAGCAATGCAGCTTTGGCAAGTGAGGATGGAAGTAAAATATATGGATTAAGCATTTTAGCTAAAAATATTACTAATCAGAAAAAAAATTTTACAAAATTTATATTATTATCACGTGACACTTTACATTCGCCTCAAAATAAAGCATATAAAACAACGTTAATTTTTAGTATTAAAAAAAAATTAGAAATTTTTAATCAATTCTTAATAATATCAAAAAAATATAATTTAATTACAAAAAAATTAATTTTTAAAGATAGCCATGAAAACACATTAGAATATAATTTTTATACTAATATCCAAGATCATGTTTCATCTTTATTGATTCAAAATATACTCCAAGATATTCAAAAAATAACTACGTTCATCAAAATATTAGGTTGTTATCCAATTGAAAATTCGTTACCTATAAAAATATAAATCTATTAAACATAAATATTTTAGCCAAATTTTTATAAAAAATGAAATGATTGTGAGATTTATTCACTGATACCTAGTATTTCAAAAAAATAATTTTAATAATCACTAATGTAAAATTTTAAAATGAGTTGAAAAAATAATGTTCAGTAATCTAACTAACCGTTTTAAACAAAGTTTAAGAAAAATCATTAATTCAGGTCGACTAACAGAGGAAAATATAAAAGAAACAATACGTGAAGTTCGAAAAGCTCTCTTAGAAGCAGATGTGGCTTTATCAGTTATAAAATCTTTTATAAACAATATAAAAACAAAATCTATTGGTCACAAAATTAATAATAGTTTAACTCCAGGACAAGAATTTATTAAAATAGTTAGAAGTGAATTAATATCAGTTATGGGAGAAGAAAGTAGCACCTTAAACTTATCTGATTCACCCCCTGCTATTGTTCTCATTGTAGGTTTGCAGGGATCAGGAAAAACTACCAGTTTAGCAAAAATAGCAAAATGGATTAAAAACAAATATAGAAAAAAAATACTAATAACATCTACTGATGTTAATCGAGCAGCTGCTATTCAACAGCTAAAAATATTATCAAATGATATTGAAATAGATTTTTTTTCAACAAAAGAAAATAAAACATCAATCGAGATATCAAAAGAAGCTATTAAACATGCAAAATTGAAATTATATGACATATTACTAATTGATACAGCTGGACGACTTCATATAAACGAAGAAATGATGAATGAAATAAAAGAAATACAAATTTTTTCTAAACCAATTGAAACTCTATTAGTAGTAGACTCTATGATGGGTCAAGATGCTATTAATATGGCTCAAATTTTTAATAAATTT
Organism: Buchnera aphidicola (Muscaphis stroyani); assembly: GCF_005080865.1. Classification (NCBI taxonomy): domain Bacteria; kingdom Pseudomonadati; phylum Pseudomonadota; class Gammaproteobacteria; order Enterobacterales; family Erwiniaceae; genus Buchnera; species Buchnera aphidicola. The sequence goes on from NZ_CP034861.1 coordinate 419,085, forward strand.
CTATTTATATCTGGAATTGTATTAAGTAAAGTAGATGGAGATTCTAGAAATGGAGTGGCACTTTCCATGCGTTATATCACTAATAAACCTATTAAATTTATTGGAACAGGAGAAAAAATAACAGAATTAAAACCATTTTGTCCAAAAAAAATAGCAGATAAAATTTTAGGAATGAATGAAGTTTTATCTATTATTGAAGATATTGAAGAAAAAGTCGATAAATCTCATTTAAAAGAACTAAACAATCAATTCAAAAAAAGTCAAAATTTTAACTTAGATGATTTTTTAACACAAATAAAAAAAATGAAAAAAATAGGAGGTTTAAACCATTTGGTAAACAAACTATTAAAAAATTTTCAAACCTCTGATCATGCATCATTTAATACAGATTCAAACACATTAAAAAAAATAGAAGCAATTATTTCTTCTATGACTCGCAAAGAAAGAATGATGCCAATTATTATAAAAGGATCTAGAAAAAAAAGAATAGCATTAGGTTCTGGAACTCAAGTTCAAGATGTAAACAAGTTATTAAAAAATTTTGAAAATATAAAAAGAACAATAAAAAAAATCCAAACAGGAGGAATAGGAAATATAATGAAGAATATAAAAAATATGTTACCTAAAAAATTTTAATTATTTTTAAAATAACATACGTCCAAAAAAAGATTTTTGTGAAAATTTCATGTAAAATAAAATTTATATCTGTATGATTTTAAAAATATCATTTTACATTACTTGCAATTAAGAGAGAAAAATATGGTAAAAATTCGTTTATCAAGATATGGAATAAAAAAACGTCCATTCTATAAAATTGTAGTCGCTGACAGTCGATTTCCTAGAAATGGTAGATTTATTGAACGTATTGGTTATTTTGATCCCATTTCTAAAAGTTTGCTTGGAAGCCTTCAAATAAATTTAAATCGAGTTGAATATTGGATAAAAAAAGGAGCATTAATATCTGAAAGAGCAAAAAAATTAATCCAAATTCAAAAAAATAAAAAGGATTCGAATAATTAATATTAGCATCAAAAAACCTAAAAAATCTTTAATAGTGGGAAAAGTTGGAAAATCTTATGGAATTTTAGGATGGATAACAATTTTTTCTTTTACTGAAAAAAAAGAAAAAATATTCGATTATCTTCCATGGTTTTTCTTAAAAGACAATAAATGGATACAAATTTATTTAAAAAATTGGAAAAAATACAATAAAAATTTTATTATTCTTATAAAAAACATTTATGATCGTTCAACTGTAATGCAATTTACTAATTCAGATATAATTATTGATAAAAATCAGTTACCTTTTCTTAAAAAAAATGAATACTATTGGTATGATATTATCAATTATCAAGTAATCAATACAAATCAAATATATTTAGGTCAAGTTACTGATTTATTAAGAACAAAATATAATGATATTTTAATTGTAAAAAACAAAAAAAATAAAAATAATCATCAAAATACACTTATTCCATTTATTGAAAAAAAAATAATAAAAAAAATAGATCTAAGTAAAAAAATTATAATTGTCATCTGGAACTAAATTATGCCTGATAAATTAAAAAAAAATATAAAAAAACTTTAATGTGGTTTGAAATTATTACTATTTTTCCTGAAATGTTTCAAGCAATTACTGATTATGGAGTCACCGGAAAAGCAATTAAAAAAAACATTATTCATATTAATTTATGTAATTTAAGAAATTTTTCAAAAAAAAAATATAAATCAATAGATGATCGTCCCTATGGGGGGGGATCAGGAATGTTAATGAGTTTTCAACCATTATATAAAGCTATTCAGCATGTCAAATCTAAAATAAAAAACGCAATAGTAATTTATTTATCTCCACAAGGAACTACATTCAAACAAGAAAAAATACCTGAACTAATTAAAAGAAAAAAAATTATTTTTGTATGCGGTAGATATGAAGGAATTGATCAACGTATTATTGATGATCAAATAGACGAGGAATGGTCAATAGGAGATTATGTACTTACAGGAGGCGAACTCGCTGGCATGATTATTATTGATTCTATTTCTAGATTTTTGCCTGGTGTCGTTCATAAAAAAGAATCAGTAGAAAAAGATTCTTTCTCTAAATATCTACTTGATTACCCTCATTATACAAGACCAGAAACTATAAAAAATATGAAAGTACCAAGCGTTTTGTTGTCTGGACATCATGATAATATTCGAATCTGGCGTCTGCAAGAGTCTCTTAGAAAAACATGGATTAAACGTCCAGATCTATTAAAAAAAAAAACATTAACACAGGAAGAAAAAAGTCTGTTAAATGATTTTAAAAAAAAATTAAAAAAAAATAATTAATTTTTATTAGTGTTTCAAGGATAAATTATGTCAAATATTATTCAGAAAATAGAAAAAAAACAACTAAAAAAAAATATTCCAATCTTCAGATCAGGTGACACAGTTGAAGTTAAAGTATGGGTAATCGAAAGCTCTAAAAAAAGGCTACAAGCATTTGAAGGAACAGTAATAGCTATAAAAAATAGATATTTAAATTCATCTTTTACGGTTCGTAAAGTTTCTAATGGAGAAGCAGTCGAGAGAGTTTTTCAAACACATTCTAATAGTATTGAAAGTATTCTTATAAAAAGAAAAGGATTAGTGAGAAAGTCAAAATTGTATTACTTAAGAAATCGAACTGGAAAATCTGCTCGTATTAAAGAACGAATTAATTAATTTTAATATGCAGTCATGGCATAATTCTTGACTGCACTATTTTTATTTTAGTGTTAAAATTGTCAAAGTTAAACTGTACCACCTACAGTTAACTCTTCTATTTTTAAAGATGGCTGCCCTATCCCTACTGGAATATTTTGACCATCTTTACCGCATAATCCTGTTCCATTATCCATTTTTAAATCATTACCTATCATTGATATTTTTTGCATAACTTCTAATCCTGATCCTATTAGTGTTGTATTTTTTATAGGATAAGAAATTTTTCCTTTATCTATTAAATAAGCTTCTGAAGTTGAAAATACAAATTTTCCGGATGTAATATCAACTTGACCTCCAGAAAAATTAATAGCATATATTCCATATTCTACGCTTTTAATAATATCTTCTAATTTAGAATCTCCTGGTAACATATAAGTATTAGTCATTCTTGGCATTGGTAAATATGAATAAGATTGACGACGACCATTTCCGGTAGATTCTACGCCCATTAAACGAGCATTGAGTTTATCTTGCATATATTTTTTTAAAATACCTTTTTCAATCAAAACATTGCGCTGACCAGGAACACCTTCATCATCAATATTTAATGAACCACGATGATTTTTTAGTGTTCCATCATCAATGATGGTGCATAATTCTGATGCTACTTTCTCTCCAATAATATTTGAAAATACTGAAGTTCCCCGTCTATTAAAATCACCTTCTAAACCGTGACCAATTGCTTCATGCAATAAAACTCCTGGCCATCCAGAACCCAAAACTACTGGAAATATACCTGATGGGGCTTCTTTTGAAGATAAATTTAATAATGCTATACGAGCCGCTTCCTTAGCCCAATGATCAATTTTTATTTCTCCAGAAAAAACATCTTTATCAAAAAAAAATTCATATCCTGAACGACTTCCTCCACCACTTCGACCACTTTCTCTTTGGCCTTGATCTTCAACTAAAACGATAATCGAGCATTGTATTAATGGTCTGACATCTGCTGATAAATCTCCGTCGGTAGATGCAATTAAAACTTGCTCATATGAACCAGTCAAAGTGGCATTTACCTCTGTGACACGATGATCATAAGATCGAGCTATATAATTTATTCTATAAAGTAATTCAGTTTTTTCTCTGGCAGATAATGTTGTTAAAGGATTAACACTTGAATAAAATAAATTTGATTTTTTTTCTGATAATAACTTAACTTTTGAAGTTCCTTTTGAATTTATAATACTAAGCGCTATATTTGTGCTTTTTCTCAAAGAATCTATTGATATTTGATCTGCGTACGAAAAACCAGTTGTTTCTCCGATAATTGCTCTGACACTTACTCCTTGATCTGAATGATAACTTCCTTCTTTCACGATTCCATTTTCTAAAAACCAAGACTCATGAAGATGAGATTGAAAATAAAGATCTCCATAGTCTATATTATTCTTGCATAATTCTTCTAAAGATACAAAAAGATCTTGATGATTAATTTTGTTTCTAGTTAATAAAGATTCAGTCACTTTTTTAACTGTCATTTGAACTCACTTATTATATTAATTTTTTAGTTTTTATTAAATTAACAATAAAAATATTTAAAAATAGATAGTATTTTTTTATTAAAATATGTTATTTTATTTTATTTATATTTAATACTTAGATTTTTTAATTTATTTAACCATTTAAATGTTGAAATAAATAGTGTAATATTTTATTAATTATATGATATGCCCTTACATTTATTTTTTGAAAATAATTATAAATGTCTAAAATTTTATTGATTTAAGATAAACAATCTAATAAAAAAATTTAATTTCATCTATTTAAGAGATTTAAAAAATGAAAGACATTTTTCGAATACTATTAATTAACGGACCTAACCTTAATTTACTAGGAACAAGAGAAACTGATATATATGGAAATAAAACTCTTTCTATTTTAATTAGTGATTTAGAAAAAAAAGCCAAAAATCTTAACATATTATTAAGTCATATGCAATCTAATGCTGAACATGTTCTAATTGAAAAAATTCATTCTTCTAAAAATTATATTGATTATATTATAATTAATCCAGCAGCATTTACACATACTAGCATAGCGATTAGAGACGCATTAATTGCAGTGAACATTCCTTTTATCGAAGTACATATTTCTAACATTTATTCTCGCGAAAATTTTAGATCTCATTCATGGTTATCTGATGTTTCCAACGGTGTTATTTGCGGATTAGGTTTAGATGGTTATTATTGGGCATTAAAAACTGCATCTAAAAGATTGATGAATGAAAAGAAAAAATTTTAATTGTTTAATATTCATTAAGTTAAAACCGCTAATTATAAAATAAGTAATTAGCGCTTATCATAAAACTATCTAAAAAATTAATTTTTTAGACAATTTTTGTTATATTAAAGTTTGCATTATAAAAAAATTTTTAAAATATGTATCGTTTGAAATCTTATTTTTAAAAAACAATTTAATTAAATTTAATGCATACCATATTTTTTTAATTTTTTCCTCAGCGTACTTCTATTTATTCCCATCATTAATGAAGCTTTAGTTTGATTTCCTCGGGTAAATTGCATTATCATATCTAATAAAGGCTTTTCTAATTCTGATAGTGCTAATTCATATAAATTATTAATATTTCTTCCATCTAATTGCAATAAGTAATTTTTAATAGATTTTTTAATTAATTTGCTTAAAGGTTTTTTAATAACTTGATTCTGAGAATTCACAATAGAAACAACTAAAAATTCCGAATTTATTGATTCTTCTGACATAAGACTATTAACTCTTTATTTTTATTTATATATATTTAAGAATAGTATTAAAAAATAAGATAATTATAAAATTTAAATTATTAAAAAATAATTCTATACATTAAAAAATAAAATAATATATAAATTTTATAAATATTTTTTAATATTTTGATAAAAACAATCATATGTTTAATTAAAAAGAAATACAATAGATAAAACAATTTTAAATTTGTTTTAAAAATAATTTAATTCAATAAAATTATAAATATGAGAGCAATTCTGTCATGTCTTTTGGAAGAGAAACCGTCCAACTCATTTTAGATCGACTAATAGGATGGAAGAGTGATAAATGATTAGCATGTAATGCCTGACGAGAAAAATAACTTATTCTTTTTTCTACATCCTTACACAATTTATAGTTGAATTTACGATTCATCCCGCTATAAAGTGAATCACCAATCAATGGATGCCCGATATGCAACATATGAACACGAATTTGGTGTGTTCTTCCTGTTTCTAACTGTATTGATACGTGTGTATGAGAATGAAAACGATTAATTATTTGATAATGAGTTACAGATTTTTTACCTAAAGAATGAACCATCATAGATGTTCTTTTCCAATGATGACGGATAATAGGTGCATTTATTGTTCCACCTGAAATCATGCTTCCCTTGACAATTCCCTGATATTTTCGAATAATTTTTCTATTCTTTAGTGAATTAAATAAAAAATTATAAGCTGTTATTGTTTTTGCAATGACCATTAATCCACTGGTATTTTTATCTAAACGGTGAATAATTCCCGCACGCGGCAACTTTATAATTTTTAAGTTAGAATAACGATATAATAAAGCATTAAAAACTGTTCCTTTATGATTACCTGCTCCCGGATGAACAACTAAACCAGAAGGTTTATTAATAACTAAAATATAATCATCTTCATACACAACATTCAAATAAATATTTTCAGGAACATCTTGCTTGATATTTTGTGGTATAGGATAAATAGAAATTCTTTCCCCTCCTAATATTTTTTTATCTGGACGATTAGCAATCATGTTATTGACGTATACATGATTAAGAAGAATCCACTGTTTTAAACAAGAACGAGAATATTGTTTAAATGATTTAGATAACACTTGATCTAATCTCAATCCTGATGAAGAGATATGAGGAACAATTACGGTTAATTCTTTTGTGTTCAACTTAATTTTCCTTAGTTTTAATTAAAAATATATTTCTCTAAATCTATAATTTTTGTAGAATATGATATTCTGTATTACCATCTATAATTTCAAATTATTAAAAAATTAATTAAAATCTTATAAAATCCAATGAAAAAAAAAAATATTATATTTATTTTTATAACACTATTTTTGATTTCAATATTACCTTCTAAATCTCTAGGAAATTCTGTATTTTTGATTAATAATATTTCAATTTTAAAAAATCTTAACAAACCAATAAATAAAAAAATTAATTATATTAATTCAGATTTAGAAGAAATACCAAAAAACAGTATCAATTCAGAAAAAATAGAGATGAATTTAATCTACAATTTCTATAAAAATTCAAACTTTAAAATGGCTCAAATGAAAATAGAAAAATTTCAAAGATTGCATCCAAGTCATCCTAATATGGATTATATTACATATGTTCAAATTTTAATTAATATTGAAATGGATAAAAATACTACTGATTCAAACTACTTTTTTCTTCGGTTTTTTCCTATAAAACGTTATAAAAATGATCCTATTTATGCAATGAATGCATTTTTTCAATTAAAAAAATTTATCAACATTTATCCTAAAAGTTTTTATATTAAAAATGCGAAAAAACATTTAATTTCTTTAAAAAAACGCTTATCAGAAAATGATTTTGAAATATTAAAGTTTTATTTTACAAATCAAAAATATACAGCAGTCATTAATCGCGGAAAAGATATTCTTCAAAAATATCCAGAAACATTAGTTGCTCGAAAAACACTTATATATATGCAAGAATCTTATTCTTCATTAAAAATTTTTAATACAGCTGAAAAAATATCTAAAATAATCTCATCAAACAAAATTTTCAACTTTTTAAATTAATAAATAAAAATTATAATTTTTTATGAAAATACTATATATCATATTTATCATGCCTTTAAATAACATATAAAATTTCATCAATAATAATGTGAATTATAATTGATATGAATTTTAAAATTAATAAGAGTAAATATGAATAAAAGCACAAATCAAATCCGACAAGATTTTTTGAATTTCTTCAAAGAAAAAAAACATGTAATTATTCCAAGCAGCTCTTTAGTTCCAAATAATGACTCTACGCTATTATTTACCAATGCAGGAATGAATCAATTTAAAGATATTTTTTTAGGTTTAAAAAAAACAAAACATGCTCGTGTTACCACAGTTCAACGCTGCTTAAGAACTGGAGGAAAACATAATGATTTAGAAAACGTAGGATATACTCATAGGCATCATACTTTTTTTGAAATGCTTGGTAATTTTAGTTTTGGTGATTATTTCAAAAAAAAAGCTATTATGTATGCATGGGAGTTATTAACTTCTAAAAAATGGTTTAATATACCAAAACATAGACTATGGATAACAGTCTATGAACATGATGATGAAACTTATAAAATATGGAACCAAACAATTCAAATACCTTCTGAAAGAATCATAAAAATAGGTGATTATGAAAACCATAAATATAATTCTGATAATTTTTGGCAAATGGGTGATAGCGGACCATGCGGACCGTGTACTGAGATTTTTTATGATTATGGGAAAAACGCTTTAAATAGTTCTTCTGAATTTATAAAAAATGAAAATCATCGATTTGTAGAAATTTGGAATATTGTTTTTATAGAATATAATCGTATTTCACAAACACAAATAATTTCTTTAAAACAAAAATCCATTGACACAGGCATGGGGTTGGAAAGAATCTCGTCTATTTTACAAAATGTAAATTCTAATTACAATATAGATATATTTCAAACATTAATTAAATCCATATCTCAATTCAGCAAAGTTCAAGATTTTAATAATATTTCTTTAAAAGTTATTGCTGATCATATTAGAGCTTGTTCCTTTATTATTGCGGATAATATATTTCCTTCAAATGAACAACATGGATATGTTTTAAGAAGAATTATTAGACGAGCACTAAGTCATGGATATAAAATAGGAATAAAACAACATTTTTTTTACAAACTAGTTCCGAATGTCATTCGATCTATGGGAATATCTGCTAATATATTGAAAGATAAACAAAAAAAAATAGAAGATGTTTTAAAATCAGAAGAAATGCAGTTTTCTAAAACACTAGAAAAAGGTCTGCAAGTATTAAATAAAGAAATTAAAAATCTAGATAATCAAATCCTACCAGGAGAAATTGTTTTTTATCTGCATGATACTTTTGGATTTCCTTCTGATTTAACAGAAGATTTTTGTCGTGAAAAAAATATTAAAATAGATCATGATGGATATCAAAAAGCTAAAAAAAATCAAAAAAATCAATCTAATTTAAAAAAACCATTTTATAAAAATTATAATAATAATATTTTTTTCAACGATTCATGTATTTTTGAAGGTTATCAAAAACATAAAACTAAATCAATTATAAAATATATTTTTGTAAAAGACCAATCTGTTTTAAATATTACTAAAAACGAAGTTGGAATTATTTATCTCGATAAAACATCGTTTTACGCAGAATCTGGAGGTCAAATAGGGGACATAGGCTATATATATTACAAAAAATCATGTTTTATAGTCGAAAAAACAAAAAAATACGGAAATACAATAGGGCACATTGGAAAATTGATTTCAGGAACGATGACAGTCAATCAATCTGTGTATAATAAAATTGATAAACTTTATAGAAGTTCTGTTTCATTAAATCACTCAGCAACACATTTACTGCATGCAGCATTACGTAATACTTTAGGAGATGGAGTTGTTCAAAAAGGATCTTTTATATGTAATTCATATTTAAGATTTGATTTTTCTTACTCTAAATTAATTGACACATTTCATATACAAGAAATTGAAAATATCGTTAATGTTCAAATTCGAAATAATATTTTTATTAAAATTAAAGAAATGAGCTTTGAAGAAGCAAAAACTAAAAAAGCCACTGCATTATTTGAAAATCAATATAAATCTACTGTTCGAGTTGTATTTATAAGCAATTTTTCAATAGAATTATGTGGAGGTACGCATGCAAAAAGAACTGGTGATATTGGTCTTCTAAAAATTATTTCTCAATCAAGTGTAGCATCTGGAATTAAAAGAATAGAAGCTGTAACGGGACAAGAGGCTATTAACTATTTTCAAAAACAAGATAATAACATTCAAGATATCTCTTTCATGTTAAAAGTTAAAAGTTTTGATATGAAAGAAAAAATTAAAAAATTAATTCATCAAATCAAGTATTTAGAAAAAAAAATACAAGAATTTCAAAAAAAAGAAAATACACATCAAGTAAAAACATTATCTAACAATGCATATGATATTCAAGGAACAAAAGTTTTAATACACACATTTTACAATTATGATCATAAATCTTTAAGAGTAATATCAGATCAAATTACAGAAAAACTAAAAAGTTCAATTATTGTATTAGTTAATGTTACTAACAATCATTTTAATGTAATAACTAAAGTAACAAAAAACTTAATTAACTTTATTACTGCATCAAGCATTATTAACATGATCGTAACTAAAACAAATGGAAAAGGAGGTGGAAAAAAACATATTGCTGAAGGTAGAGGTTTAAATATAAACATAATTCCTGAAATTTTACAAAATATTAAAATTTGGATTAATAAAAAATTAAAAAATAAGTAAAGTTTTTTGAAAAAACATATTTATACATTTAAAAAAATTATTTTGAATCAAAAATATATTTTTTAAAATAATATCTATATATATTATATTCATGTTTAACGGTCTACATTTTAACCCTGTATTATTCATAACGCCAGGAATTAAATAGGTCAAACTTTTCTTTTTTATCTTGCAAGGAGCAAAAAAATGCTTATTCTAACTCGTCGAGTAGGCGAAACGTTAATAATTGGCGATGAAATAACTGTAACAGTACTAGGAGTTAAAGGTAATCAAGTTCGTATTGGTGTGAATGCCCCTAAAGAAGTTTCGGTACATCGTGAAGAAATATATCAACGTATTCAATCTGAAAAAAAACAAAAAAAAAGTTTATGATTTAAACTGCATCTTGATTATTTCAATTAAGATGCAGATCAATTTATATTCATATATCAAGTAAATAAAAATCTGTTTATTTTAAAAATAAAAATATTTGACTTATAAAAAAAAAAAAAGTAAATTAGAATTAGAAAAAATTAAATCAACAGGTGAGATGGCCGAGAGGATTAAGGCACTCCCCTGCTAAGGGAACATGTAGAAAAAACTGCATCGAGGGTTCGAATCCCTCTCTCACCGTTAATATGATTTTTTTATTTTATAAATCATAACATTTAAATTGCATCCGTAGCTCAGTTGGATAGAGTACTCGGCTACGAACCGAGCGGTCGAAGGTTCGAATCCTTCCGGATGCAAATAACAAAAATTAATATTCAAACTCACATTTCTTATTTAAAATCATAAATGCTTTATATTAATGAAATAAAAAATAGCTAACTTTCTTCCAAAAACAGGAGAAAAAATTGATACAAGATATTTCACAAAAAATTTCTTGGCTTCAAGAAAACCCTTTAATATTAAAAGGAATTTGTAGAGGAATTGAACGTGAAACCTTAAGAGTTGAAAAAAATGGTCATTTTTCTAAAAATATGCATCCCTATTTAATAGGATCCTCTTTGACTCATCAATGGATTACTACTGATTTTGCAGAAAATTTATTAGAATTTATCACACCCACTAGCACAAATATAGATAAATTAATGTTTTTTTTAAAAGATCTCCATTCTTTTGTTGCATCTTCAATAAAAAATGAACGTATGTGGCCTTTTAGTATTCCATATATTGGAAATAAAAAAACAAATATAAAAATTGCTCAATATGGCAATTCTAATCTTGGAAAAATGAAAACTACTTATCGAATAGGGTTAAAAAAAAGATATGGAAGTTTTATAAATACTATTGCAGGTGTACATTATAATTTTTCATTGCCTATAAAATTTTGGAAAGAATGGAATAAACAACAGAATAACAAATATTACAATGATTATATTTCAAATGGATACTTGCATTTAATTAGAAATTATTATAGATTTGGGTGGATTATTACTTATTTATTTGGATCTTCACCAGCAATATCCTCAAATTTTATAAAACCTAAAAATAAAAAGTATATTTTTAAAAAATATAACGAAAATGTTTTGTATTTACCTTGGGCTACTTCATTAAGATTAAGTGATATTGGATACACAAAAACTGCAATAGAAGATTTAAACATTACGTTTAACAATCTGAACTCATATACTTCATCATTAAAAAAAGCACTTCACACATCTTCTGATAAGTTTGCTCGATTGAAATTAAAAGATAAAAAAGGAAATTTTCAACAGTTAAATACAAATATATTACAAATGGAAAATGAACTTTATACACAAATAAGACCAAAAAGACGTTTGTATCCTGGAGAATCATTAATAAATGCTCTAGCCAATAGAGGAGTAGAATACGTAGAAGTTCGATCTTTAGACACAAATCCTTTTTCACCCATAGGAATTAATAAAAATCAAATACTGTTATTAGATTTGTTTTTAATTTGGTGCACTTTAATTGAGTCACCTGAAATGAAAAAAAAAGATTTTTTATTAGCGTCAAAAAATTGGGAAAAAATTGTTTTAGAAGGTAGAAAACCTTATCAAACTATCTATATAAATACAAAAAATGAAAAAATTACTTTAATTGAAATGGGAAAAACAATATTTAAAGATTTAAAAATGATAGCAAAAGTAATTGATTTTAATGATAAGAATACTCCATATTACAAAGCTTGCCAAAAATTTATGAAATATCTTTATGATCCAGATCTAACTTATTCATCTAAATTATTAAGATTAATTCTTCGTAAAGGAATAAAATTTTCTGGATTAGAATTAGCTAATCAGCATTATAAAGCTCTTATTAGCAGACACTGTTCTGACGAAAATCTCGCTCTTTTAAAAAAAGAAACTAAACGATCTCATGACAAACAAAAAAAAATAGAAAAAGAAGATTCACTTTCTTTTAGAGAATATATTAAAAAAATAATTCTCCCATGTTAAAAACATGGGGAAAGAATATAAAAAATTAATATTTTGAATTCATAACAAACAATGTTTTGCTTTACAACTTTAAAAAATATTTTTAACATGCTTTATTTTAATAATTTTATCAATTAAATTGATGTTAAAAAATTATTGCAACAATTCTTTTACCTTATCAATTTTTTCCCATGGAAATTCTTCTCTTCCGAAATGACCATAAACAGCTGTTTTTAAATAAATAGGTTGAAGAAGGTTAAGCATTTTAATTAGTCCGTATGGACGCAAATCAAAAACATCACGAATTAAAGAAATTAAATATTTGTTACTTACTTTCCCAGTACCAAAAGTTTCTACCATAATTGAAGTTGGTTCAGATACCCCTATTGCATAGGATAATTGAATTTCACAACGATCAGATAAGCCAGCAGCTACAATATTTTTAGCCACATATCTTGCAGCATATGCTGCAGATCTATCTACTTTAGAAGGATCTTTTCCAGAAAAAGCACCTCCTCCGTGTCTTGACATGCCGCCATATGTATCAACTATAATTTTGCGACCTGTTAAGCCGCAATCTCCCATTGGACCACCAATTACAAATCTACCAGTAGGGTTAATAAAGAATTTTGTATTTTTTGTTAACCATTTTTTTGGTAAAACTTTTTTTATAATTTCTTCCATAACGGCTTCAATTAAATTTTTTTGATTAATATTTTCTTTATGTTGAGTAGAAAAAACTACAGCATCTATCCCAACAATATTTCCTTCATTATATTGAAATGTTACTTGACTTTTTGCATCCGGCCTTAGCCAATTTAAAATGTTATTTTTTCTTAATTCAGATTGTTTTTTAACTAACAGATGAGCATAAGTAATAGGAGCTGGCATTAATACATCAGTTTCATTTGTAGCATAGCCAAATATAATACCTTGATCTCCAGCCCCTTGATCTAAAGGGTCAAATCGTTCTACTCCTTGGTTAATATCTGGTGATTGTTTTCCTATAGCACTTAGAACTGCACAAGAATTAGCGTCGAATCCTGCGTCAGAATCAACGTAACCGATATTACTGATAGTATTTCGAGTTATTTCTTCAACATCAACCCATGCAGTTGTAGTAATTTCTCCTCCAATTAAAACCATTCCTGTTTTAACATAAGTTTCACAAGCAACGTGCGCTCTTTCATCTTGTTTAAGTATTTCATCAAGTAATGCATCAGAAATTTGATCGGCAATCTTATCTGGGTGGCCTTCAGATACTGATTCAGATGTGAATAAATATTCGGTCATATTTTTATTCCTCATTTTTGATTATTTGAAAATAATTCTACTAAAAATATAAAAAATTTAAAAAATTTTTATATATGTTAATTCTTTTTTATTAGTTATACTATACTGCATTAAGAATAAGCGTTAATTTTAAAATAATTATATAAATATTATTATCAGGATAATGTTTAATATGTATTTAAAAAATAAATTCAAATAAAATGATAAAAAAAATATTTATCCCCATAATCAGTATATTATTTTTTTTTTATCTTCAAATAAAAAAACGAATTTTAAAAAAAATAATATAAAAAACTTTTACCAAGCAAAAATTGAAGCAATTAAAATTCATAAATATGCACCTAATTCTTTTTATTGTGGATGTAAAATTATTTGGAAAGAAAAAAAAGGAATCCCAGATTTATTATCATGCGGATATAAAGTTCGAAAAAATAAAAATAGAGCAACAAGAATTGAATGGGAACACGTAGTACCTGCATGGCAATTTGGAAATAAAAAGACATGCTGGAAAAAAGGCGGCCGAAAAAAATGTAAAAATAATAAAGAATATAAATTTTTTGAATCTGATTTGCATAATTTACAGCCTTCTATTGGTGAAATTAATGCAGATAGATCTAATTTTATGTATGGTTTATTGAATCATCATTATGATTTAAAACAATATGGAAAATGTAAAATGAGAATAGATTTTAAAAAAAAAATAGCTGAACCTCCTGAACAAGCTAGAGGTAGTATCGCTAGAACTTATTTTTATATGCATAAAAAATATAAATTTTATTTATCTAAAGCACAAAAAAAATTATTTAAAATATGGAATAAAAACTATCCTGTTACTGAATGGGAGTGTAAAAGAGATCAATTGATTTTTAATGTTCAAGGAAATCATAATCAATATGTTTATACGATGTGCGAAAAATATAAATTACATTTAACATTAAAAAAATAAAAGAAATTTAAAAAATGAAAAATCGAATTCCACGCATCTATATTAATAGTAATTTAAAAATCAATCAAAATCTTGATTTATTCGAACATAATGTTCATTACATTAAAAAAGTTTTACGAATGAAAATTAAGGATAAATTAGAAATTTTTAACAACACTAATTATGTATTTTTTGCTGAAATAATAAATATAAAAAAAAATGAAATTAACGTCAAAATTTTTCAGAATGAATTAAAAAATACTGAATCTTGTTTATATACCCATTTGGGACAAGTTATTTCAAAAAATAAAAAAATGGATTTTGCGATACAAAAATCTGTAGAAATGGGAGTAAACTCTATTACTCCTTTATTTTCTCAATATTGTGTTATTCAAAAAAAAAAGATTATATCTCAAAAAAAATAATACACTGGAAGAAAATTGCTATTTCTGCCTGTCAACAATGCAATAGAAATATTGTTCCAAAAATTCACAATCCTAATCATTTAATCGAATGGTGTAAAAATAAAAAAAATAGCGATACAAAAATACTATTTAATAAAGAATCTTTGTTAAAAATAAATAAATTTTCAAAATCAATTCAACGAATTCAATTATTAATAGGTCCTGAAGGAGGTTTTTCTTCTGAAGAAATAAAAGAAATTATTAATTCTGGATTTGTGTCAATATCACTTGGTCCTAGAAAATTAAGAACAGAAACTGCTGCTCTTGCAGCAATGACTGCTCTTCAAATGAGGTTTGGAGATTTAAGTTAATTAAAACTGATTTTGTTTTACATATTTTTAAATATCCATATATTATTAGGTGTTAGTACAATGGGCAAAGGAACATCCCAAGATTTAGTTGGTATATTTCTAATATATTGAAAATCGTATGCTAAACCCATAATAAAAAATTTTTTTTTGCACCAATTCATCAAAAAAAAATCGTAAAAACCTCCTCCCATTCCTAATCTGGATCCTTTTTGATCAAAAGCTACTAACGGTACTATAATTATATCTAAATACAAATCAGAAATAATATCTTTAGATTCGTAAAAAGGCTCCAATATATTATATTTATTTCGATATAAAATCGAGTTACAAGAAAATCGAACAAAAATCATTTTCTTATTACGTCTGGATTTTATTACAGGGACAAATGTTTTATAGTTATTTAGCCATAGCCTTAAAATTAAAGGATAAGTGTCTAATTCCCCATCAAATGGTATAAATAAGGCTATATTTTTAGAATTACAAAAAAAATTAAAATTAAATGCTATTTTTGATACTTTCATTGATGCAATGCGCTGATCTAAAACGGTTAAAGATTTTCTTAAATTTCGAATATTCTCACGAATTTTTCTACGATAGTTACATAATTTTGTTAATTTTTTCATTTTTAAATAATAAGGCATTAGTTTATAAAATATTTTAAATTCTATAAAAATTTAAAAAAATTTAGCATTTTTAAGTGACAATTTTATTTTTTAATTACTTCAACTCCATTTTTTTTTCCAATTAAAACAATATCAGCACTTCTTTTGGCAAATAAACCAACAGTCACTACTCCAGGAAATGAATTAATTTTATCTTCCATTAAAATAGGATTTTGTATGTGCAAATTATATACATCTAAAATTATATTTCCATTCTCTGTTACAACATTTTTACGAAATTTTGGATTTCCTCCAATTTTAATTATTTCTCTAGATATATAAGTAAGAGCCATTGGAATAATTTCAATAGGTAACGGAAATTTTCCAAGAACATCTACTCTTTTAGACTGATCAATAATACAAACAAATTTTTTAGAAATTTCAGCAATAATTTTTTCTCCCGTTAAAGCAGCTCCGCCCCCTTTAATCATTTGCATTTGATAATTGATTTCATCTGCACTATCTATATAAACATCCAATGAATTAAAATTATTAATATTTAACACTTTTATTCCATATTTTTTAAGTAAAACAGTAGAAGAATTAGAACTGGATATTGCTCCATATATTATTTTTTTTACTGCGCTTAAAGCTTGAATAAAATAAAAAACAGTTGTTCCAGTACCAACTCCTATTACAGTTCCAGGACAAATATAATCTAATGCAGCCCAAGCTGCTTTTTTTTTGAATTCGTTTAGAGTCATGATATAAAAAACCTATTTTCTTTTTTAAGAAATGCACTAAAATATAATTAATAAATATTCAACTTTGTTTCATTAAAAAATTTAATGTACAAAAAATTAATGCACTTTAAAAAAATTATATTTTTTTATTATCTATTAGAAAAAAGAGAGAGAAAAACACTTAGAATGGCTGGGGTACCTGGATTCGAACCAGGGAATGCCGGTATCAAAAACCGGTGCCTTGCCACTTGGCTATACCCCATTTTTTTTTAATATTCTCTTACGGGAGGCGAGACTTGAACTCGCAAACCTTTCGGCGCCAGAACCTAAATCTGGTGCGTCTACCAATTTCGCCACTCCCGCAAAAATAATAGCTACGATGGGAATCGAACCCATGACCTCAGCGTTATGAGTGCTGCGCTCTAACCGACTGAGCTACGTAGCCTATTAAATTAGATGTTATTTTTTTAATACCAATTTTATTTTATAATATATGCGTTGAATAATCAATATAATTTTATCAAATGTTTTTAAAAAATTAAGGAAAAAATATGAATATTAAAAAAAATAAGTTTAGCAACAATTTTATTTGTCATATTATTGAAAAAGATCTTAAAAAAAATAAAAATTTATCTCTTCATACTCGATTTCCACCTGAACCAAATGGATATCTCCACATTGGACATGCTAAATCGATATATTTAAATTTTGAACTCTCAAAATTATATAAAGGACAATGTAACTTACGCTTTGATGATACAAATCCTATCAAAGAACACGTTAAATATATCAACGCTATTAAAAACGACATAAATTGGCTAAAATATAAATGGTATAAAAATGTTCGATATTCTTCTCAATATTTTGAAATACTATATAGTTACGCAAAAGAATTGATTAATAAAAATTTAGCTTATGTGGATGAATTAACAAAAGAAGAAATAAAAAGCTACCGAGGCACTTTACATTCACCAGGAATCAACAGTCCATATAGAAATCGTACTGTAAAAGAGAATTTAGAACTATTTGAAAAAATGAAAAATGGATTTTTTGATGAAGGAAAAGCGTGTTTAAGGGCTAAAATTGACATGAATTCTAACACTATTATCATGCGTGATCCTGTGTTGTATCGAATAATTTTTTCAGATCATCATCAAACAAAAAATAAATGGTGTATATATCCGATGTATGATTTTGCCCACTGTCTTTCAGATTCCATTGAAGGCATCACTCACTCATTTTGTACATTAGAATTTCAAGAAAATAGGTTTTTATATAATTGGATTTTAGAAAACACTACTATAAAAAACTATCCCAAACAATATGAATTTTCTAGGCTAAACTTAGAATATTCAATTCTTTCAAAAAGAAAACTAAAAAAAATTGTTGATTATAAATTTGTTGAAGGATGGGATGATCCTCGTATGCCAACTATTTCTGGACTCAGAAGAAAAGGATATACCCCATCTTCTATCAAAAAATTTTGCCAAAAAATTGGAGTTACTAAACAAAACAGTTTAGTAGAATTATCTGTGTTAGAATATTGTATTAGACGAGAACTTAACCAAACTGCTATAAGAACTATGGCGGTATTAGATCCTATTAAGATATTTTTATATAATTTAGATTCAAGTCACAAAGAAACTTTTACTGTTCCTAATCATCCTAATAAACCAGAGTTAGGAACTCATGAAATTATTTTTACAAATACCATATATATTGAACGTTCAGATTTTAAAGAAAAATACGAAAAAAAATATAAAAGATTAACACTTGGTCAAAAAGTACGATTAAGATATGCCTATATAATAAAAGCAGAAAAAATTGAGAAAGATGATAATAACAATATTATTCATATAATATGCTCATGCGACTTAGACACTTTGGGAAAAAGACCAAAAAATAAAAAAAATCCATCAGTAATTCACTGGATCTCAACAGAAAATTCAATGCCAGCAAAATTTAGGTTATATAACAAATTATTTAATACTAAGAATCCAGAAAAAAAAGAACAATTTCTATCTTATATAAATCCAAAATCACTGATAATAAAATATGGATTTATTGAACAAAAAATAGGATATGAGATTATCAAAAAAATAAAAAAATCTTTAAATCATTTTTTTCAATTCGAAAGAATAGGATATTTTTGTATAGATTTATTTTCTCACGAAAAAAACTGTCTTGTTTTTAATCGTACTGTTCAATTAAAAGATTCATTACGATAAAAATTAAAACACAAAATTTTTAAACTTATTTATTAGTATCAAATAACAAATATAAAATTATAAAAATTAACACATTATACTCTGTATAAAAAATGATTTTAAAGATATTTATTTTAAGAAAAAATTACTTATAAAAAATCTTTAATCTTTATACTAATCACTTATGAATTTCAACTAATATCTTTATATTTAGAATGACTAAAAATTATATTTTTATTACTGGTGGAGTAGTTTCATCTTTAGGAAAAGGAATTACAGCGGCATCTCTTGGAGCAGTACTAGAAGCACGTAATTTAAAAATTACAATTATTAAATTAGATCCATACATAAATGTAGATCCAGGAACAATCAGTCCAATTCAACATGGAGAAGTATTTGTAACGGAAGATGGAGCTGAAACAGATTTAGATTTAGGACATTATGAACGCTTTATTAATACTAAAATGACATGTTTGAACAATTTCACTACAGGCAGTATTTACTCTCAAGTGTTAAAAAAAGAGAGAAGAGGGGACTATTTAGGATCAACTATTCAAGTTATACCTCATATAACTAATGAAATTAAAGAAAAAATTATTTTATGCTCTAAAAATAGCAACATTATTATTGTAGAAATAGGTGGAACTGTCGGAGACATTGAATCTTTACCGTTCTTAGAAGCTATTCGTCAAATGGCTTCTGATATTGGTCGAAAAAATGTTATATATATACATTTGACTCTTGTACCATACATCTCTACTTCTAGAGAAATTAAAACTAAACCAACTCAACATTCTGTAAAAGAGTTGCTTTCGATTGGCATACAACCAGATATTTTAATTTGTCGATCTAATCGTACTGTACCTAATCATGAAAGAAAGAAAATTGCACTTTTTTGCAACGTTCCAGTTAACGCTGTAATATCTTTAAAAGATGTAGATTCAATATATAAAATTCCAAAATTATTGAAGCACCAAAAATTAGACGATTATATTTGTAAATATTTTAAATTAAATGTTCCTAAAGCTAATTTAAAAGAATGGGAAAAAGTCATTTATGAAGAGAAAAATTCACATAAATCTGTAATTATTGGTATTGTTGGAAAATATGTTCAACTTCCAGATGCTTACAAATCGGTAATAGAAGCCCTTAAACATGGCGGGCTAAAAAATAAAATTAAAGTACACATACAATTAATCAATTCTCAAGAAATAGAATATAAAAATTTAAAATTGTTAAAGCATTTAAATGGAATTTTAATACCTGGAGGATTTGGAGACCGTGGAATAATCGGTAAATTAATCGCAGTTAAATATGCTCGAGAAAATAATATTCCATATTTTGGAATTTGTTTAGGAATGCAGATAGCAATCATAGAGTTTGCACAAAACGTTATTGGAATTAAAGAAGCAAATTCAACAGAATTTGATCCTAAATGTAAATATCCTGTTATTGATCTAATTTCAAAATTAAAAGATAATTTATATCAAAAATTGAAACAAAAAAATAAAAATTTAAGTTTAGGGGGGACTATGAGACTAGGAAGTCAATCATGTAAATTAAGCAAAAATAGTTTATCTAGAAAAATATATGACAAAGATGTTATTATAGAGCGACACAGGCATAGATATGAAGTAAATACTATTTTATTGAGAAAAATAGAAAAATTTGGATTTAAAGTATCTGGACGTTCTGAAAACAATAATGTAGTTGAAATCATAGAAATTTCTAATCATCCTTGGTTTATAGGTTGTCAATTTCATCCTGAATTCACTTCTACTCCTCGTTACGGGCATCCATTGTTCACAGATTTTATAAAATCAGCTGAAAAATATCAAAAAACTAATCTGAATAGAAATGCAGTTTCAATTAAATAAAAACAAATTAAAGGTTATAAAATGTCTAAAATTATTAAAATTATAGCTCGTGAAATAATAGATTCTAGAGGTTATCCCACTGTAGAATCAGAAGTTCATCTTGATGGTGGATTCGTTGGAATATCATCTGTTCCATCTGGCGCTTCAACAGGGTCTTTAGAGTCTTTAGAATTAAGAGATGGAGATAAAAATAGATTTGAAGGGAAAGGAGTGCAAAAATCAGTTTATTTTATTAATAATGCAATATCAAATATGTTAAAAAATAAAGATGCAAAAGATCAAAAAGATATTGATTATGCAATGATTCAACTAGACGGAACAGACAATAAATCAAGAATAGGAGCTAATACTATATTATCTGTATCCTTAGCTTCAGCAAAAGCTGCTGCATTATCTAAAGGGATACCTTTATACGAACACATTGCAGAAATCAATGATACTAAAGGTATATTTTCCATGCCACTACCAATGATTAATATCATTAATGGAGGGAAACATGCTAATAACAATATCGATATTCAGGAATTTATGATTCAGCCAGTCAAAGCCTCCACAATAAAAGAATCCATTCAAATAGGATGTGAAATTTTTTGTTCTTTAGGTAATATTTTACAAAAAAAAGGAATGAGTACTTCAGTGGGAGACGAAGGTGGTTACGCGCCAAATTTAAAATCAAACGAAGAAGCATTTAATATAATTCAAGAAGCAGTAGAAAAAACAAAATATAAAATCGGAGAAGATATTAAATTTTCTATAGATTGCGCAGCATCTGAATTATATGATAAAAATTCTAAAAAATATCAACTAAACGGAGAAGGATTAAGCTTTGATTCGCAAGAATTTACTCATTATTTAGAAAAATTATCAAAAAAATATCCTATTATTTCCATTGAAGATGGACAAGATGAGTCTGACTGGAATGGTTTTTCATATCAAACAAAAATATTGGGAAAAAAGATGCAATTAGTGGGAGATGACTTGTTTGTTACTAATTCTAAAATACTAAAATCAGGCATTCAAAAAAATATTGCTAATGCTATATTAATTAAATTAAATCAAATTGGAACTTTAACAGAAACTCTCGAGACAATTAGAATAGCAAAAAAAGCAAAATATAACGTTATTATTTCACATCGATCAGGAGAAACAGAAGATACATTTATTTCCGATTTATCAGTTGGAACCTCTTCGGGTCAAATTAAAACTGGCTCTATGAGTCGTTCTGATAGAACTTCAAAATATAATCAATTAATTAGAATAGAAGAAAAATTAGGGAATAAAAAAGCTCCTTTTAACGGTTTAAAAGAAATTCAAAATAAATTTTAGAAAAACTTATATGTTTAATAAATTTTAATGTACCAAAGAGAATCAGGTATTTTAAAATATATGCCTGTTTCTCACAGAGAGAATATTAAATTACTGTTATTTATAAAATTATCAATGTCACAAACAATTCGATTGATAAACATTTTAAAAATTCAAAAGAAGAGTCTATTTTATCGGTAAATCGTTTATTTTTACTTATTTACATAAATTTTGGGTAAAATATAACTTTATAACACTGAATGTTTATAAAAGAATAATATAAAAAATAAAATTTCTTATAAGGAACAATTAAAAGGAACAAAAAAGAATTAAAATAGAGTTACATATATTTAAAAGATATAATTTTAATTATAAAAAATAAACTGCTCATCGCGAAAAAATAACTAATAAAAAGCTACAAATATAATTTTTTAACAAAATGTCAAAAAAATACACAGATGTTAAATAAAAACTAGTAGAGTTTATCTTATTTATTTTTTTACCTATTTTAGGTAACTTTATCTTTTTACAAACATGTAAATACTTGAAAAATTTTTAACAATAAATATTGTTATATTTATCTTTAATTTATTAGTTGAAATAAAGAAAATTTTAACATTTATATTAAAAATTTTACAATCTACAATTAGAATATTTCAGTACAGATTTGAAAGTAAAGATAATTAATTCCTTAAAAATAATTTTTTAAAACTAATTTCTTTTATAAATATAATCAAATAATTAAATTTATTGAACTAACATCGAGTATAAAAAAAGTTAAATTAGTCTTAAAAACACTCAAATTTATTACCTAATACTTCTCTAATAAAACTTTCTAAATTAAGTATATTATTAAAAATAATAATTTAATTTTTAATAAATTAATTTAAATATTAATTTAAACTCCGAACAATTGATAATACATCTAGTTTATTATTAACTTTTATTTAAATTAACTAAAAAACATAGTTGTACTACTATCTGAACTTATATCAATTAAAAGATATAAGTTAAATAATAAACATCTTTTAAAATTAAAAAGATTTAAATAAAATAATATTTATGTTAAAAAACAATTGTTTATAAAATTACTAGCAATAAAATAAATGCATTTATTTTTATATAGAAATTTTTAATTTTAATGCATTGAGATTAATGATAAAACAAGTTGTTTTAATATATCTTACAAAAAATTATTATTTTTTTAAAATTAAAACAGAAGAATGACAAGCTATACCTTCTTTTCTTCCAATACAACCAATCATCTTAGAACTAGTAGCTTTAATGCTAATATTATCTATAGAAATTTTTAGATATCTTGACAAATTTGATTTCATAGAAAAAATATAAGATGACATTTTTGGATACTCTGCGATAATAGTAATATCAATATTACATATACAATAATTTTTTAATTTAATTTTTTCCCAAATATTTTGTAATAAAATTTTACTATCAATATTTTTATATCTTTTATCTTTGCTAGGAAAAAAAGAACCAATATCACCCATTGCGGCAGCTCCTAATAACGAATCAATGAGAGCATGTATTAACAAATCTCCATTGGAATGAGCAATTAAACCTTTTTTTTTAGAAATTAATACACCACCAATAATTAATGGCTTACTTCCTCCAAAAGCGTGAATGTCAAATCCATATCCTACTCTTATTAGCATATTATTTTTTATTTAATTCTATTACTCTTTGTTAGATAAAATTCAGCAAAAAAAAGATCTTCAAAACAAGTAATTTTAATATTTTGGCTGCTTCCTAGAACCATTAACGGACGATATCCGCAATATTCTAATGCTGAAGATTCGTCTGTAATCACGATTTTATCTTTGATAACCTTGTTTAAACAAAATCGTAACAAATTTAATGGAAAAATTTGAGGAGTTAACGCATGCCATAAATTTTTTCTATCTACAGTTTTTAAAATTCTTTCTTTTTTTACATCTCCATATTTGATTGTATCATGTATAGGTTGGACTAAAATTCCACCTACTTTACTTCTTCTAGTAATTAAAATTATTTTGTTTAAATCTTGACGACTTAAGCAAGGACGAACTGCATCATGTACTATGACCCAATCAGCGTCTATTTGTAAAGATAATCCAGACAAAACTGAATTAATTCTTTCTTTTCCTCCTATAACAGAAATAATACGTACATTAGATGATATAGATAAATTAAAAAAATAGTTATCGTTTCGATTCAAGCTCACAATGACATTGATAATATTAGGATTTGATAATAATGTTGTTAAAGTGTATTCAAGAATCGTTTGATTTTTAATTTTTATATATTGTTTTGGAACATTTGACAACATTCTTTTACCTATACCTGCAGCTGGAACTATAGCTATGATTTTAGGTTTTAAAAAACTTGCCGATTTCATTAAGAACTTTTAAAAAATATTATTAAAAAAATAATTATATCAAAATCATTTTATAAAAACATTTTTTAATTACTTTTATTTTTTTTAATTCCATTAATCTTATTATTTAAATTTTTAATTTCTATTATTAATTTGTTATTTTGAATTTGAAGATCATTGTTATATTTTTCTTCAGAAATAACTATTTTATAAATTCTAATATAATCAAAAATACCATTTTTACTAAACCAAAGAGAATATTGAAGCCATAAAAATATAAAAAATAAAAATGTTTTTAATATTTTCATACTTGTTCCGTATATTAATACATTAATACTAGATAAATGTTTATTATACTTTATATCTAACATATATTAAAAAATGGTATTATGTTACGATCATATAATATTTTAATTAATTTTTTTGCATTATCTTTCAACGATTGTGTTCCATCTAAATGCACGTCCGGTTTTTCTGGAATCTGATATTCAGATTGAATTCCAGTAAAATTAAATATTTCTCCTTTTCGAGCTTTTTTATATAAATTTTTAGGATCACGATTTTCACAAACTTGAATTGGAGTATCAACAAAAATTTCTAAAAAATTACTTTCACCTAACATTTTACGAATTAATTTTCTTTGATATCTATATGGAGATATAATTGCAACTAAAACTATCATTCCTGCGTCTAACATTAATTTTGATACTTCTCCAATACGTCTAATATTCTCTGTTCTATCAGAAATACTAAAGTTTAAATCACTGCACAAACCAGTTCTAACATTATCTCCGTCTAATATATACGTATGAACACATTTTTTAAACAAACATTGCTCTAAAATATTAGAAATACTAGATTTTCCTGAACCCGAAAGCCCTGTAAACCATAGAACTATTGATTTATGATTATGTTTTATTTCACGTTTGAATCGAGTTATTAAGTGTTTCTCCAAAATGACGTTTTTATCAAAATTAGCATTCATGTGCTTATTTAATTCCTTACTTTTAATCAATTCATCTTATTTTCCAATGAGGAAAATATTGACGAATTAAAGAATAGAGATCTTTTTCAAAAGACTGTTGATGTTCAGAAAACATGTTTTTTTTATTGCTAATATTTTCTACAATCATTCCGGCTCCAACCGTTAGATTGCTCAATAAATCTATAAAAATCATGCTTCCTGTAATTCTATTTTTTTTATATGAATCAAACATCATTAGTTCATTAAATTCTACTTTAATTCGACCGATACTATTTAATGAAAGAGAATCGGTATTATTTGGAGTTAAAGTATTAATTTCTATTTTATATAAAATTTCTTTTATGCGCACTCTCGTTTTTTTATTAGATGATTTTACATAAAATGCTTGTCCTTTAAATAAATTGTTCTCACTCATCCAAACCACATCGACAATTGCTTCTTGACACGGTTTTAAAGGAGAATCAAAATTTACAAACAAATCTCCTCTGCTAATGTCTATTTCATCCTTTAATACTATTGTAATTGATTGGCCAGATTCTGATTTTTGTATATCTTCATTAAAAACTACAATGCGAGAAATAAATGAATTAATATTAATTGGAAGTATTTTAACTTTTTGTCCCACATAAACATCACCTGAAACTAAAGTTCCAGAGTATCCACGAAATTCTGAATTAGGACGATTTATATATTGAACTGGAAATCTCATTTCTTTTAAATTTTCAGTATTTTTAATGTTAATCGTTTCTAAAATCTTTAATAATGTATGTCCATTATACCAGGGCATAAAATTATTTTTAAAAACAATATTTTCTCCAACAAGAGCAGATATAGGAACAAAAAAAATTTTAAGATCATTATTAAATTGTTTAGCAAAATCAAGAAATTTATTTTTAATATCTATAAATATTTTTTCTTTATAATTAACTAAATCCATTTTATTAACAGCAACAATTAAATATTTAATTCCTAGCAATATAGAAATAAAGCTATGTCGATAAGTTTGTTCCAATAATCCTTTTGTAACGTCTACTAATAAAATAGAAGCTTCACATGTTGAAGCTCCAGTTACCATATTACACGTATATTGTTTATGACCTGGAGTATCTGCAACAATAAATTTTCTTTTATTAGTGGAAAAATAACGATATGCTACATCTATGGTAATACCTTGCTCTCTTTCGTCATGCAATCCATCAACTAAAAGTGCAAAATCTATTACATCTCCTTGAGTACCATGACGCTTACTATCATCTTTCAGCAAAGTTAATTGATCATCATAAATTTGTTGAGTATCATGTAATAATCGACCTATTAATGTGCTTTTACCATCATCTACACTTCCGCATGTTAATAATTTTAATAAAGTTTTTTTTTGTTGAATATTTAACCAATTTTTAAATTTTTCTTTTTTGCTAATTATAGTATTCATTTTTTATACATCCATTTTTTAAAAATAACCTTTTTTCTTCTTAAATTCCATTGAATTTTTATGATCATAATCAATTGCTCTTCCAGTGCGTTCACTCTTTTTTGTAACTAATATTTCTTCTATTATTTCCATTAAACTTACAGCTTTTGACTCAACAGCACTAGTTAATGGCCAGCAACCAAGAGTTCGGAAACGAACCATTTTTTTTTCTATTATTTCATCAGGTTGAATATTAATTCGGTTATCATTAATCATTAATAACATTCCTTTTCTATTTAATACTGGACGCATATCAGCAAAATAAAGAGAAACAATTTCAATGTTTTCTAAAAAAATATATTGCCAAATGTCTATTTCAGTCCAATTAGAAAGAGGAAAAACACGAATATTTTCACCTTTATTAATTTGACCATTATAATTCCACCATAATTCTGGACGTTGTTTTTTTGGATTCCATTGGTTGAATGAGTCACGAAAAGAATAAATACGCTCCTTAGATCGAGACTTTTCTTCATCTCTTCTTGCCCCTCCAAAAGCTGAGTCAAATTGATATTTATTTATTGCATCTTTTAATCCTTCCGTTTTCATCACATCAGTATATTTATCAATACTATGTAAAAATGGGTTTAAACCAAGTAACTTTCCTTTTTTATTTGAATGAATAATTAAATTTATTTTAGATGATTTAACGATTCGATCTCTAAACAAATACATTTCTTTAAATTTCCATCCAGTATCAATATGTAATAAAGGAAAAGGTATACGTCCAGGATAAAAAGCTTTTTTAGCGAGATGCAACATTACTGAAGAATCTTTACCAATAGAATATAACATTACTGGATTTTCAAAATCTGACATTGCTTCACGAATAATATAAATACTTTCAGATTCTAATTGATTTAAATGATTATTATTTCTTTTAAACATTCTTTTTTTCTCCAATTAAATTTACTATAGAAGATGCATTATTTGTATTATCTAAAAATTTATTTGTATGAAACCATTTTAATTTTTTATGTAACAATACAACATCTCCAATGATTAACAAAGATGGACTATTTGCAAATTTAATTATTTTTTCAAGATTATCTAATCTTTCAATAATCACGTTTTGATTTGAAGTTGTTCCTTGAGAAACAATAGCTACTGGCGTATCTTTTGATCTATTGTGGAAAATAAGTTTTTTAGAAATATCTCCAACTTTTGACTTACCCATGTACACTACTAATGTGTAAGAGGAATCAGATAAAATAGACCAATTATTTGACATACCATGAATACATTTATGCCCTGTAATAAATATTACGCCTTGTGCGTATTTTCGATGGGTTAATGGAATTCCAGTATAAGCGGCAATTCCAATAGCTGCAGTGATACCTGGAATTACTTGAAATTTAACACCTGCTTTTTTTGCTGCTTCTATTTCTTCTCCTCCACGTCCAAAGATGAATGAATCTCCACCTTTTAAACGAACTACTTTTTTTCCTTTTTTAGCTAAAGATATTAAAATTTCAATAATTTTTTTTTGAGTAATATGTTTGAAACCAAATTTTTTCCCTACATATATTTTTTTTGCATCTCGACGGATTAATTCTAAAGTATTTTTAGAAACTAAATTATCGTATAATACAACATCTGCTTGCTGTAATACTTGAAGCCCTCTTAAAGTCAATAATCCACTGTCACCAGGACCTGCTCCAACTAAAATAATTTCACCTGTTAAAAAAAGAGATTTATCTTTAATTAATTTTTTTAAAAAATCTATTGCTTTTTTTTCATTATTGTTAATAATATATTCAACAAAAACGCTTTTAAATAATCTTTCCCAAAAATGACGTCTTTCATCCAAATTAATAAAATTTTTTTTTACTATAGACCTATAATCACCTGCAATTTTTGCAACTAAACCTAATCGAATAGGAAGAATTGATTCTATTTTTTCTCTTAATAAACGTATTAATACTGGAGCAGTTCCTGAAGAAGAAATAGAAATAACTATAGGAGACCGATTTACAATAGAAGGAAAAATAAAAGAACATTTTTTCTTATCATCAACAACATTAACCAGTAAAGAACGATCATTACATAATTGAAATATTTTTTTATTAAAATCTTTATCATTCGTAGCAACAATAACTAAAAATACTTTATTTAAATAAATATTTTTAAACTCTTTAGAAATCCAATTTATTTTTTTTTGGTCTAATAAAATCTTAATTTCTAAACATATTTCTTTTGAAATAATATTTACTATAGCTTTAGCTTGAAGTAAAAGCATTATTTTATGAAAAGCAACTTCTCCAGCTCCAATAACCAATACATTTTTAGATTTTAAATCTACAAAAATAGGAAGATAATTCACATTTACCTGTTCTTAAAATAAACTAATATTTTTAAAAAACGTATTTTTTCGTTAGATAATAATTTAATTATCTTTCATTTAGATGTATAAAAAATTCATGAAGTTGTTATGTAATATATAATTTTAAAAAATTATTCATAAAAAATGTTTCAAAAAACTTTTTAAGTTAATTTTTATGTAAACCACATTCTCTTTTTAATCCAAAAAAACGAGTTTCTTCTTCTGACATACCTGGTTTTAATTTTGAAGTCGTGTGAATATCCCCAACAGATATGTATCCATGTTTCCATAAAGGATGATAATTTAAATTATTATCTATTAAATATTTATGTATTTTTTTAGAAGACCAATCTAAAATTGGAAACACTTTAAAAACTTTTTTTTGAATGGATAAATAAGGTAAATCACTGCGACTTTTTGATTGCTCGCGACGCAGTCCTGAAAACCATGTTTGTACTGATAATTTTTTTATAGCAGCACGCATTGGTTTTACTTTATTTAAAGTATTATATAAATCTATTCCTTTTATCCCTTTTTCCCACAATTTTCCATATCGAGCTTCTTGCCAAGCAGAAGAAAGTTTTGGCCGAAATACTTTTAAATTAAGATTTAATTTTTTTCTTAAAAAATCAATAAAATGATAAGTTTCGGGAAATAAATATCCAGTATCAATTAACACAACAGGAAGATTAGGTTTTTGAAGAGTCATAAGATGTAACAAAACACATGATTGAATTCCAAAACTAGATGAAAGAATATGTGTAGCAGGAAGATTTTTTAATGACCATGAAATTCGTTGTTCTGCAGAATAATCATTTAATAACAAATTGTACTCAGATAACATTTGTTTTTCAGGATCTGAAATATTAATATCATTAAGATTTAATTTAACCATTTTAGTTTTTCTCGATTAGCTCCAAAAATCATGAATAGGATTGATTACTTCATTTACAATTTTTTTTCGAAGAACAAAATCACCAAAATCTTCTTCTTTTTTTCGTTCGTTTGCCCAAGTTTTTATTAAATCTTCTAAATGCACTAATATTTCTTGAGTTGTAACATTTTCTTTATAAATTTTAGGAATTCTATTTCCAATTTTATTTCCACCTATATATAAATTATATCGATTCATTGATTTTCCAATTAAGCCTATTTCTGCTAATAAAGATCTCCCGCATCCATTAGAACACCCAGAAATTCTAAAAACTATTGATTCTTTTTCTACATTGTACTTTGACATAATAATTTCTAATTGAAAAATAAAAAATGACAGTACACGTTCAGCCTCTGCCATTGCTAAAGGGCAAGTTGGAAAAGAAACACAAGCCATAGAATTTTCACGTAATTTACTAATTTTTCTTATTAGTCCATGCGATATTGCAATATTTTCTATAAAATCTTTTTTTTGTTCAGATATTTCAGAAATTACTATATTTTGATTAGAGGTTAATCGGAAATTTCCTGTATGAAAACTTGCTATTTTTGATAATCCTGATTTTAAAAGTGTCTTTTCATCATCATAAATACGTCCATTTGGAATGAATAATGTTAAATTCCAATAATTGTCAATACCTTTCATCCATCCAAATCTATCTCCACGACTAATAAAATGATAAGAACGAACAGATTTAAATTTCGCTTTAGCTCGACGTTCAACTTCTAATTTAAAACCATCTAAACCCATATTATTGATAGTATATCTAGTCTTTGCATTTTTTCGATCAATTCGATTACCCCAATCGCGCTGAGTAGTTACAATAGCTTCTGCAAAGACTAAAGTTTTATCTGCTGAAACATATCCTATTTCTGTTGCAGGAAAAGGCCATGTTGACTTATTTCTATGTTCAATTGATAACCCACCGCCAACTAATATGTTAAAACCCACAATTTTTTGATTATTGGTGATAGCTATAAAGTTCATATCATTTGCATATAAATCTACATCATTATAAGGAGGAACTACTACTGTTGTTTTAAATTTTCTTGGTAAATAACTTTTACCTAAAATAGGTTCATGATCTGGCGTAGTAACTTTTTTTTGATCAAGCCAAATTTCTGCATATGCTTTAGTTTTAGGCAATAGTAATTCTGAAATTTTTTTTGCCCATTGATAAGATTCTTTATGAATTAAAGATTCCATAGGATTAGAAGTACAAAGGACGTTTCTATTGACATCATTAGCTGTTCCTAATGAATCTAGTCCTATTTCAAATAGCATTTTATGTGCATCTTTTAAATCACCTTTTAAAATTCCATGGAATTGAAAAGTTTGACGATTAGTTAATCTAATTGTTCCATAAAGTGTATTTTTGCTAGCAAAAGAATCTATTTTAATCCATTTTTTTGCTTTTATAATTCCTCCTGGCAAACGACATCTTAACATCATAGCATGACGAGGTTCTAATTTCTGCAAATTACGCTCTGAACGTAAATCACGATCATCTTGTTGATACATTCCATGAAATCGAATAAGTGAAAAATTATCCCCACTGAATCCATTCGTAATTTTATTCTTTAAATCTTCAACAATAGTTCCACGAAGATAGTTGCTGTCTTTCTTAATTCGTTCTGCTTCAGTAGATATTTTTTCTAAATTCGATTTTTTAAAATCTTTTTTCATTAATATACATCTCTTTGATAACGTCGATTTTCACGCAATTCATTTAAAAATTCCTCAGAATTTTCAAGATTCATATTACTATTCTGATTAATAATATTTATTAACATCTTCTCTACATCTTTAGCCATTTTAGCAGCATTACCACAAACATAAATTTGAGCTCCTTCTTGTATCCAAGACCATATTTCTTTGCTTTTTTCTTTCATTTTGTCTTGTACATATATTTTATTCTTTTGATCTTTCGACCAGGCTAAATCAATCTTAGTAAGCAGTTGTTTCTTTAAATATTTCTGCCATTCCAATTGATATAAAAAATCTTCTGTAAAATTAGGATTTCCAAAAAAAAGCCAATTTTTTCCTCTAGATCCATCATTATCTCTTTGTTGCATAAAGGCTCGAAACGGAGCAATTCCAGTTCCTGAACCAATCATAATAATAGGTGTATCTTTATCCACAGGAAGCCTAAAATTATTATTAGATTCAATAAAAATATTTATTTTATCATCCATTTTTAAAAATTGTGATAAATAACTAGAAGCGCCTCCAAAATGCATAACACCAGAAAACATTTTTTTAACTAATCCGACTGTAATGTGTATTTCATCATTCTCTTCAGCTTGAGATGAAGATATGGAGTACAGTCGAGGAGTTAAAGGACGCAAAATACTGACAAATTTTCCAGGATTTATTGGAGATGGATGATCATATATCATGTTTACTAAAGGAGTCGTAGCAACATACTTTTTTAAATCTTTTTCATTAGAGATTATTTTTTTTAAATACATATTGTTTGTAAAAATAGCATATTTTCTGACAATTTCTTTTGTATTAACAGTTAACTCATAACTTTTTAAAAGAGCATCAAAGATGTTAAAAGTATTTTTTTTAATTTGAATTGTATCGGTTTTTTTTATAGATAGACATTTAAGTATCTTTTTTACCAAGTTGACATCATTTTTATACCAAATTCCAATTGCATCTCCAGGATGGTATTGTATTTTTAAAGTGCTAATATCAATTTCAATATGATAGATATCTTTAGTAGAATTACGTCCAGTAATTTTCTGACTATTTAACACAATTGCTGAAGCTGGTTTCATCTTTGTATAAACAGATGGTAATTTTTTTAATGTATTTTTTCTTTCTAAAAACGATGAAGAAGAATCCCATTGATTAATTTGATTAATAGAAGTGAACAAATTATACGACCATTTTTTATAAATATCCTCGTACTCAATATCTGCGTCTACTCGATCAATTAAACTTTTAGCACCCAGATCTCTAAATCTTTTATCGAAATCTTTACCTGATTGACAAAAAAAATTATAAGAAACGTCTCCTAAACCAAAAACACTATAATTTAATTTGTTTAATTTAGGAGCTTTTTTCGACATTATAAATTTATAAAAAGATAAAGCTTCTTCTGGAGGTTCTCCTTCTCCTTGAGTGGAAATAATTAAAATTAATATTTTTTCTTCATTTATTTTTTTAAAATTGTAATCAGAAATATTAACCAAATTAACATTTTTTTCTTTATCTTTTAAATATCTACTAAGACGCTGAGACAATAATTTAGAGTTACCAGTTTGAGAAGCATATAATATAGTAATTATATTATTTGATTTTGATTCGTTTAACTCAGATATTAATTCAGTATGTTTTTGATTAGCCGCTTTCCAGAAATAACCAGAAAGCCAAGCTAATTCTATTTTAGAACAAGTTTTTTCTAGTTTTTTTAAGTTTTTTAATTGTTCTGTGTTTAATGGAAGTAAATTGTTATATAAATTCTGATTGTTCATTATACTAAATACCTAAATTACATCATTCCAACATAGCAGATGTAAAAATATCTATTTCATCTGCTATCTGATTATAAAATTAAATTACTTGAAAATAATTATTTATTATCCAATTCTATTAATTTTTTATATATTTATAAAAAATTAAGTAAAATTAATGATAGCCATACTTTTTACATAATTTTTATTAAAGTAACATTTTTAATTTTATTTAATAAATATATTAAATAGTAATAAAAATAAAAAATTAATTATAAATTCAAATATGTTTTTAGCTTTTTAATTAAAAAATACACTGAGAAAAACTTTATAAGTTTAATATGATTAATTGAATGACTAGAAAATAAGTAATCTAAAAATAATTGATGTTTTAGCAGATGCATTTTCTAATTTATATATTAGAAAAATAGGAGATATGTCACATGTAAGAAATTATGCACTTAAGTTATTTACATAATAAAAAATTAAATATAGATTGATCTAATTATTTGAAAATAAAATAAGTGTAAAAAATTTTAAAATAACATTATTTAACTAATTGATAACTTTTTAAAAAATAATTTATAAAATTTATTTAATTATATAAAATAAAGTATATCAAGATATTTAAATCTAAAAAAATAAAAAATTTTTATTTTTTTATTTGTAAGTTTAAAATACAATTTTACATTAAAAAATATAAAAACAGGTTTTGAATATGAAAAAAAAATTAATTATTTTCTCTATTATATTCTTGTCTTTTCAAGCTTTTTCTTATGAACTTTATAATAATGGAGAGTACTCTATATTAAATAAAAGTATGCCTCACACTTCAACGATAATAAATTTTTTTTCGTTTTTTTGCCCATACTGTTATGAAATTGAAAAACAAAACAATATTAGAAATATCATAAAAAACAACATTGATGAAAAAATTGATATTAAAACTTATCATGTTGATTTTTTAGGTGGAAAGTTTAGTTATATATTGACAAAATCTTGGATTATAGCTCAACAAATGGGAATTGAAGAAAAAATTATAATTCCTATTTTTAATGGAATTCAACAAACTCATCAAGTTAATGACATTAATGACATAAAAGAAATATTTAAAGAAAAAGCAGGAATTAACAATCAGACATATCAAAAATTTTGGAATAGTTTTTCAATAAAAGTATTAATTCAAAAAAATAATCAAGAAATAAAAAAAATTAAATTAAAACATGTACCGACAACGATTATCAACGGAAAATACATAATAAACTATTCTAAATTAGAAGAAAATTTCAAATATAATTTTTCTGAAAATTATATTAATCTTATTAAATTTCTAATAAAAAAGCCAACATAAAATAAAAAATAATAAACTGTGTTATTTTGGATATATTTTAAAAAAAATTAATTATATAAAATAAATTTATTTTTTTGTGTTAAAATTATATCGTATACACATTAAATTATTAAATTAATTTAATCTTAAAATAACAAATTTTTTAAAAAATATTAATATTTTATAAAAATTATTAATAAAGTCTATATTTAAAAAAAATTTTATTAAATATATTTCAAACATCTAAAAGATATGTACTATGTGAATTATAAAGTCCTTATCATTGTTTGTATTATTAAAAATTTCAAACTCTTTCATAAAATATTTAATAAATTTTTAATAAAATAAAAAAATAAATAGATATAAAAAGTAAGACACTTATTATGAAAAAAAAACCGGTTCTTATAATAGATGGTAGTTTATATTTGTATCGTTCTTACTATGCATTTCCAAATCTCGTGAATATTGAAGGTCATCCTTACGGCGCAATATATGGGACGATTAAAACAATTTTTAATATTTTAAAACAATATCGTGAATCTAAAAAAATCATTATAATATTTGATTCTTCTCAAAAAACATTTAGAAACCAATTATTCAAAGAATATAAAAAAAATAGATTATCAATGCCTCACTCACTATATGTCCAAATTAATCCTCTCTTAATCGAGCTAAAAAAAATTGGAATAAAAACATTACAAATGCCAGGAGTAGAAGCTGATGATATTATTGGTAGTTTAGCTAAAAAATCCGAACTTCAAGGGGAGTACACGTTAATCGTTAGTTATGATAAAGATATGTTACAACTTGTAACAAATAAAATTAATATACTTCATACTAAAAATAGATCAATTATCACACCCGATGCAATAAAAAATAAATATGGAATAAAACCTATAGAATTTATTGATTTTTTAGCTTTAATGGGAGATACTTCGGATAATATCCCAGGAATACCTGGAATTGGTAAAAAAATTTCATTATCTCTTCTAAAAAAATTTTCAAATATTAAAAATATTTATAACAATATTGAAAAGATACAACATTTATCATTAAGAAGCGCTAAATACATTTCTAATCAACTAAAAATATATAAAAAAAACGCTTTTTTATCATACAAACTAGCAAAAATTAAATTAGATATAGCGACTAATATACGTTTAAAAGAAATAGAGTTAAATACAGTTTGTATGAAAAAATTTTATAGTTTTTTTAAAAAATGTAATTTCTAATAAGAAAAAAAGTTTTCATGTAAAAATACTAAAAAAATTTTATTAATTCTCACTTTATCATCTCTTTATTCAAAGAATATATTTTTTTTATACCAAAAATTTAATTTCAATTCCAATTTTTTAATTCCGATTCTTTTTAGAGATGAAAAAAATTCAATCTGAAAAGTATCTAACAACTGAATTAATTTTTTATTAACTATTTTAAATTGAAAATTTTTTTGACTCGTCGTTAGCTTATCGCATTTAGTTAAAAGTATTAAGATAGGTATATTTCGCTTTACGGAAATATTAATTATTTTCTGATCAAGTATTTTTAAAGGATGTCTAATATCCATTAAAAGTACTAAACCCTTAATTTGTTTACGTTTTGATAAATAATTATACAATATATTTTGAGATTTTAATTTTTTTAATATAGAAAATTTAGAATAACCATATCCAGGAAGATCCACTATTCTAAAATTTGAAACTACTTCAAAAAAATTAATCAATTGAGTTCTTCCGGGAGTTTTACTGGATCTAGCTAATTTTTTATGATTAGCTAATGAATTAATAGCACTTGACTTTCCTGAATTAGAATAGCCAACAAATGGAATTTCAATACCATTTTTAATATCTATGTTAGTTGTATTAGAAAAACTTTTTAAAAAAACTGTTTGATTATAATTAATTGAATTCACAATTTTTCCTAAAACTTTAAAAGTTGTAAAAAGTATACATAAAAAATATTGTTGTTTGTATAAATTATTTTAATCAAAGTAATTTTTACTATTCGCTGTTTATTTAATTTAAACAATATAAAAAATAATTTACACGTTTCCTTAAAAAATTTTATATTTAAATATTACAGATTTTATTTTTTTAAAAAGTTATTTTTCTTTTTTTGCGAGTCTTTAAATTTTTAAACTATTTATAATAAACCATTTTCTATAAATTTAAGGAAAAAAAATGCATCAAAATATAAGAAACATTGCTATTATAGCACATGTAGATCACGGAAAAACTACATTGCTCGATAAATTACTTCAACAATCTGGAACTTTTGAAGAACATGAAAAAAAAACTGAACGTATCATGGATTTTAACGATTTGGAAAAGGAAAGAGGCATTACAATTGTATCTAAAAATACTTCTATTAGATGGAAAAAATATAAAATTAACATAGTAGATACACCTGGACATGCTGATTTTGGAGGTGAAGTAGAACGTGTAATGTCTATGGTAGATTCAGTTTTACTAGTTGTTGATGCTTTAGATGGACCAATGCCTCAAACAAGATTTGTAACTAAAAAAGCATTTAAATATAACTTAAATCCCATTGTTGTCATTAATAAAATTGATCGAATAAATGCAAGGCCAAATTGGGTCGTAGATGAAATTTTTGATTTATTTGTGAGTCTTGATGCTAGTGATAAACAACTAGATTTTCCAGTAATTTACACTTCCGCTCTTCTTGGATCATCAGGTCAAGACTACTTAAAAATGGGAAATGACATGACTGCACTATATAAATCTATCATCGAAAACGTTCCATTTCCCAGAGTTAATGTTAACGAAAAATTTCAAATGCAAATTTCACAACTAGATTATAGTAATTATTTAGGAATTATAGGAGTAGGACGTGTTACACAAGGTTCAATTAAACCCAATGAACAAGTTGTTATTATAGATAAATTAGGAAAAATTAGAAACGGAAAAATTAGCAAAGTTTTGAATTACTTCGGACTAAAAAGAATCGATTCAAAAATAGGACAAGCTGGAGATATTATTGCTATTTCTGGTTTAAATGAAATACACATTTCAGATACCGTGTGTCATCCAGAAAGTATTAAACCATTGCCCGAATTGAGTATTGATGAACCTACAGTTAATATGTTTTTTTTAGTGAACACTTCACCTTTTTCTGGAAAAGAAGGAAAATATATTACATCTCGTCAAATTTTAGAGAGATTGAAAAAAGAAGCAATACATAATATTGCTCTTCAAATAAAAGAAACAAAAGATACGAATGTTTTTTCAGTATCAGGGCGTGGAGAATTGCATCTATCAATATTAATTGAAAATATGCGTCGTGAAGGATTTGAGCTAGCAGTATCTCGTCCTAAAATAATTTTCAAAGAAATTGAAAAAATAAAAAAAGAGCCATTTGAAAATGTTATTTTAGATATCGAGGAAAAACACCAAGGCAGTATCATGAAATTTATAGGAGAAAGAAAAGGTGAATTAAAAAATATGATTACCGATGATAAAAAAAGAGTGAAATTAGAATATATATTATCTAGTCGTGCTCTAATTGGTTTTCGTTCTGAATTTATGAACGTTACTTCTGGAAGTGGACTTTTTTATTCATCTTTCAGTCATTATGGAGAAGTTCAAAAACATGATATTGGGCAAAGAAAAAATGGAGTTTTAATATCAAATAGTTCAGGAATGGCTGTTGGATTTTCTTTATTTAACTTACAAGAAAGAGGGAAATTATTTATAAAACATGGCGTTCAAATTTATGAAGGACAAATAGTAGGAATTCACAACAGATCCAATGATTTGACAGTAAATTGCTTAACTGGAAAAAAACTTACTAATATGAGAGCTTCCGGAACTGATGAAGCAATCTCCTTAACAACACCTATTAATTTTACATTAGAAGAAGCCTTAGGGTTTATCAATGATGATGAACTTGTAGAAATCACACCAAATTCCATACGTTTAAGAAAACGTTATCTAAAAGAAAGTCAAAGAAAAATAAAAAATCGAAAAAAAAATATTGATTAAAAATTAATTATATAATTCTATTTACTTAATAGAATTATATAAAAATTATAAAAAATGACTAAATTAATATGTTTTTTAATTATCTAGCGTATTTCTTAAATAAACTAATGTTGCAGTAAATTTTTAATTAAAATTTTATGGATTTTTTTTTGATGCAGTAAGCATAAATGAGCAGAATTGATAATCGTCTTCAAATCGTTTACAGCAGTTTGAAAATCATCATTAACAATCAAATAATCATATTCGGAATAGTGATCCATTTCAGCTATAGCTTTTTCCATTCTCTCTTCAATAATTATATTAGTA
The DNA here is from genome assembly GCF_005080865.1 of Buchnera aphidicola (Muscaphis stroyani). NCBI lineage: Bacteria > Pseudomonadati > Pseudomonadota > Gammaproteobacteria > Enterobacterales > Erwiniaceae > Buchnera > Buchnera aphidicola. The sequence continues at coordinate 458,698 of NZ_CP034861.1, forward strand.
TCTTGGCCTCTTTTTTTTAATCTTTTGTATAGCGCATCTTTAGAAGGTGGTAATAAAAAAATACTTTTTGATTCTGGCATTTGAAATCGAATTTGTTTTGCTCCTTGCCAATCAATATCTAAAAAAACATCAATTCCAGAAAAAATCATTTTTTCAATATCTTCACGAGCTGTTCCATAATAATTTCTAAACACTTTTGCATGTTCCAAGAACAAATTATTTTTAATCATTAATCTAAATTTTTTTTTAGAAACAAAATAATAGTGCTTTCCATCAAATTCACCAGGACGCATATTTCGAGTCGTGTAAGAAATAGATACTTGAGCATTATACAATGGTTTTAATTTTAATAACTCTTTGATCAAGCTAGACTTTCCTGTGCCACTTGGAGCTGAAATAATAAAAAGAATACCTTGAGTCATAATATTTTAAAATATATTAATAAATAATATTATCTAAGTGCAAGATGTATAAAATATTTAAATAAAAAACATTTAAATTATTTATATATTTACAAAAGAAATATATAGTTATATTAAATTTTTTTTTCGTATAAAAAAAATATTTTTAAGATCATTTACCTTAAAAACGCTATTTATGTCTACATATTTATTCAATACAACTTGTATTTGAGTTTCTTTTTCTCTGATATGAACTACAGCTAATAATAATCCAATTTTTAACCATTCTCGTTGGGTTTTAATTTTTATAATTGACCCAATTTTACATGAAACTATTTCCCTACTATATAAAACACAAAGAAAACGCTTGTTTAATTTTTTAAAATATGTTTGAGCAATTATTTCTTGTCCATAATAGCATCCTTTATTAAAATTTATTCCATTTAAATTTTCTAAATTAATTGCCTGAGGTAAAAATTTTGAAGATGATTCTTTGTCTATTATGGGAAATCCGGACTCTATTTCTAATAGTAACCATTGCTTACTATCACTAAATAAAACTTTTGAAATTTTTTGTTTGTTAAAAATATTTACATCTTTTTTAGATAAAATCAACAAAAATCTCTCTAATGGATCTGAAAAAAAAAGAATAATTCTACTATCTTCTAAAATTAAAGGAGATAATTTATCGGGTACTCTAGTAAAAAAATTTAATAAAAATGATCTAGCGTTTAATCCAGCAACACCCAGTAAAAAAGTGTTTTTTTCTTCTTCAATAGTTACTTTGGAAAAAATAGAATATTTTCTTAATTCTTTAATCTGCATCTCAACAACGCTAGTTCTTACAATATAAGCATATCCTTGTTTATAATGAAATATACGCAAAGTACTCCATACTTTTCCATTGAAATTACAATGCGCACAGAGTACATGTTCGTTTTTGACTAATAAATTAATATCGATTGTTAATTGATTTTGAAGATATTTCTTATCATCTTTTCCTTTTACATAAACCAAGGACCATTCTTTAAGCGACATTAATGTTAACGGTAATTGATTAACAGGATAGATAAAATTTTTTTTTAATAAAGTAAACAACATTTGTTTTTCCTAAAATTTTTAGAAATTATACTATTTAAACAAAAATAAAAAATTTAACATAATTAAATATATAATTTCATAAATAGAAAAGATATAATTTTTATAAAAAATAACAAGAAAATACATAAAAATACCACTATATTTTATGTTTTTCAGGAATAGAGATCATCAATTTATGTTAGAAACAAATACAATTAAAAATCAAATTAATACTTTTATTAAAAAATTAACAGATATAAAGAGGTATCTTTGACTACAAAGAAAAAATAACACGTATTTCAGAAATCAATTTAGAATTGTTATTGCCTGAAACATGGAAAATCCAAAAAAATGTAAAAAAACTTAATAAAGAAAAAACAAAATTAAATACAACAATTAAAAAAATTAATACAATAGAGAAACAGATAAAAGAAGTAACCATTTTTTTAGAATTAGCAATCGAAACAAAAGATTCTATAATTTTAAAAGAAATTATTAAAGAACTTGAAAACATAAAAAAAAAAATAAAAACAATTGAATTTTATCGAATGTTTTCAAAAAAATACGATCATTACAATTGTTATATTGACATACAATCAGGTTCAGGAGGGATAGAAGCTCAAGATTGGTCTAAAATGCTTCTTAGAATGTATATTAAATGGGCTGATAAAAAAGGTTTAAAAACAGAAATTATTAATGAGTCATTTGGAGAAATAACTGGGATTAAGTCTGCTACAATTAAAATTTCTGGTGAATATGCATTTGGATGGTTAAGAACTGAAACAGGAGTTCATCGCTTAATTAGGAAAAGTCCTTTTAATGCAGGGAATAGACGTCATACTTCTTTTAGTTCTACTTTTATATATCCAGAAATAAAAAATAAAATTAATGTTAACATTCGTCTTTCAGATCTCAGAATAGATGTTTATAGAGCTTCCGGAGCTGGAGGTCAACATGTAAATAGAACAGAATCTGCTGTTCGTATTACGCACCTTCCTACTGGTATTGTTACTCAATGCCAAAATAATCGATCTCAACATAAAAATAAAGAACAAGCCATGAAACAAATGCAATTAAAATTGCACAATATACAAATAAAAATAAAAGAATTAGAAGAAAAAAAAATAGAAAAAAATAAATCAGATATTACTTGGGGTAATCAAATACGTTCGTATATATTAGATAATTCAAAAATTAAAGATCTTCGAACTGGTATTGAAAAAAATGATGTCCAATCCGTATTAAATGGAGATTTAGATGATTTTATTGAACAAAGTTTAAAAATGGGATTATAAAGGAAAAATAATGTGTAAAATAAAAAAATGTAAAAATCATTTCGCCAATCTTTCAAACAATGAAACAAACAATAGGGAAAAAAAATTTATTAATATAAAGAAAAAAGGATTTAATTTTCCAAATGACTTTAAAAAAAATGAAACCTCACATTTTATCTTTAAAAAATATCAAAACAAAACATTAAAAGAACTTAACATACTCAGCATTTACGTTTCTGTTGCTGGTCGGATGATACAGAGACGAATTATGGGTAAAGCATCTTTTTTTACTTTACAAGATATGGAAGGAAAAATACAGATATATATAACAGAAAAAGAAATGACTGATGAATTTTACAATGAACATTTTAAAAAAATAGATATTGGAGATATTTTAGGCGTTCAAGGAGTACTATTTAAAACTCGTACAAACGAATTATCCATCTTTTGTAATTTTTTAAAAATACTTAATAAATCATTAAAACCTCTACCAGACAAATTTCATGGTTTATCCAATCAAGAAAAACGCTATCGACAACGTTATTTAGACTTAATTAGTAATCAAAAATTATTTAACGTTTTCAAAATGCGCTCTAAAATTATTATGGAAATTCGAAAATTTATGACAGAAAATAAATTCTTAGAAGTAGAAACTCCGATGTTACAGAATATTCCAGGAGGAGCAAGCTCAAAACCGTTTAGAACATATCATAATGAATTAAACAAAGAAATGTACTTAAGAATAGCGCCAGAATTATATTTAAAACAACTTATAATTGGTGGATTTGAACGCATTTTTGAGCTCAACAGAAATTTTAGAAACGAAGGAATTTCTACTCGTCATAATCCGGAGTTTACTATGATGGAAGTGTACATCGCTTATTCTGATTACAAAGATATGATGATATTGATCGAAAATTTACTCAGAAATTTAACTTATTCTCTATTTGGAACTACAAAAATAAAGTATGATTCACATGATTTTGATTTTCAGATTCCGTTCAATAAATTCACTATGAAAGATGCAATTCTTAAATTCAATTCAAACTTAAATTTAAGCGATTTAGAAAACCTTAAAAAAATACAAAAAATTGCAAAATCTATTGGTATTGAATTAAAAAAAAAATGGGGAATAGGTCAAATAATTAATCAGATTTTTGAAAAAACTGTAGAAAAAAAATTAATTCAACCTACATTCATAACTCACTATCCAATTGAAGTATCACCATTAGCTAGAAGAAACAATTTTGATTTCAATCTTGCTGATAGATTTGAATTTTTTATTGCTGGATATGAAATAGGAAATGGATTTTCAGAATTAAATGATGTTCAAGATCAAAAAAATAGATTTTTAAATCAAATTGAAAATAAAAAAAGAGAGATGAATCAAAATATTTTGTATGATGAAAATTATATAGAAGCGCTTGAATACGGATTGCCTCCAACCTCAGGACTAGGGATAGGAATTGATCGTTTAATTATGATATTAACTAATCAAACTAGCATTCGCGATGTAATTTTATTCCCAACACTACGTTCACTAAAAACAAACAATTGATAAAGTAAATAAAAAATTTAAAAATTAAAAACATTATAAAAATACTTTTATTATATTAAAATGTTTGCAGAAAGGAAAAAAAATGCCTCAGTTATTAACTGATAAAAATAGCAACATTAATCTAAAAAATATTAAATCTTTGATAAAGAAATATGAATCTCCTTTTTGGGTTTACGACTCTGATATGATTCATAAAAAAATTAATTTACTGAAGCAGTTTGATATTATCAGATTTGCACAGAAAGCGTGTTCTAATATTCACATACTTCGTATTATGAAAAAAAATAAAGTAAAAATTGATGCAGTATCACTAGGAGAAATTGAGCGAGCTTTAGTTGCTGGATTTAAGCCCAAAAATAATGAAATAATTTTTACAGCAGATATCATAGATCAAGACACTTTATCTAAAATAGTAGATTTAAAAATACCTGTTAATGTTGGATCTTTAGATATGTTGACTCAAATTGGAAAAAGATCTCCTGGTCATCATATTTGGATCCGAATTAATCCAGGATTTGGATATGGACACAGTAAAAAAACAAACACTGGAGGAGAAAATAGCAAACATGGAATTTGGAGTCCTGACTTAGCCATTCCAATAATTCAAAAATATCAACTAAAATTAATTGGATTACATATGCATATAGGATCTGGAGTAAACTATACTCATTTAAAAAAAGTATGCAAATCAATGACAGAAAATGCAATAAAATTAAAACAAAAAATATCGTTTATTTCTGCAGGTGGAGGATTACCTATACCTTATAAGGTTAATGAAAAACCAATGGATGTAAAAAAATATTTTGAATTATGGAATGATTCCAGAAACAAAATTTCTAATTTTTTGGGTCAAAATATTCAATTAGAAATCGAACCAGGACGATTTTTAGTGGCAGAATCTGGAATTTTAATTTCGCAAATTAGAGCTATAAAACAAATGGGAAATAAAAATTTTGTTTTAATAGATGCTGGATTTAACGATTTAATGAGACCTACTATGTATGGAAGTTATCACCATATATCTATTATTCCTAAAAACGATAGATATATTAATGAAAAAAAAACCATAGAAACAGTAATTGCAGGTCCTTTATGTGAATCAGGAGATGTATTTACGCAAACAAACAAAGGTGATTTAGAAACTAGAAAATTACCAATTACACAGGTAGGAGATTATGTTGTTTTTCATGATACCGGAGCTTATGGCGCTTCTATGTCGTCTAATTACAACACAAGGCCTCTAATTCAAGAAATATTATTAGAAAAAAATCATTTTCGAACTATTAGAAGACGTCAAACAATTAAAGAACTATTAAATTTAGAAATATGATTTTTATATTTAATGCTCATAGGAACATCATTTAATAATATGTATATCAATTTTCCATCATTTAATCCTGTTGTCTTTTCTATTGGACCTATATCTGTTCACTGGTATGGTGTTATGTATTTTTTTGGATTCATGTTCGCAATATGGTATGGAAAAAAAAATCATAATAATAAAATTAAATTTAATCACAATCAAATAGAAACACTTTTATGCTCGACTTTCTTAGGAGCTTGTATTGGAGGTCGAATTGGATATATAATTTTTTATAATTTTTCATATTTCTCTCATAATATACTATCTTTGTTTTACATTTGGAAAGGTGGCATGTCATTTCATGGAGGACTAATAGGATCAATAATAGTTATTATTTATTACTCTTTTAAATACAATAAAAAAATATTAGAAATATCTGATTTTATAGTTCCATTAGTCCCATTTGGATTAGGAGCGGGAAGATTAGGAAACTTTATTAATGATGAATTATGGGGTCGAGTTTCTCCCAAAATGACATGCGCTATGCTCTTTCCTAACTCTTACTACAGAGATTTACATGAAGTATCTGAACATCCTGAATTAAAAATATTGATGGATAAATACGGAGTCTTGCCTCGTCATCCTTCGCAGTTATATGAATTCTTTTTAGAAGGTATTATATTATTTTTTGTTCTTTATTCATTTCAAAAAAAAAAAATATCAACTGGAATTTTAAGTAGTTTATTTTTAGTTATTTATGGTATTTTTAGGTTTTTTATAGAATTTTTTAGAGAACCAGATTTTAAAATTAAGTTATTTCAACACACCATTACAATGGGTCAAATCTTATCTTTTCCGATGATTATAATTGGAATAATAATTATAATTAAGACTATTGTTACAAAATAATTATATTTTAAGAAAATATGAAACAATACTTACAATTAATAAAAAAAATAATTAAGATTGGAAATCTAAAAAAAGATCGAACAGGAACAGGAACTTTATCTATTTTTGGTCATAATATGAAATTTAATTTAAAAAAAGGATTTCCTCTAGTTACTACAAAAAAATGCCATATTCCTTCTATTATTCACGAACTTTTGTGGTTTCTAAAAGGAGATACTAATATAAAATATCTTAATAAAAACAAAGTATCCATTTGGAATAATTGGGCAAATAAATTTGGTGATCTCGGGCCTGTGTATGGAGCGCAATGGAGGAGCTGGAAAACATCAGAAGGATTAAAGATTGATCAAATAAAAAAAATATTGAAACAACTAAAACACGATCCTAATTCTCGCAGAATTTTGGTATCTAGTTGGAACGTAGGAGACATAGACAAAATGGCTTTACCGCCATGTCACGTATTGTTTCAATTTTACGTATTTAATAAAAGATTAAGTTGTCAAATATATCAGAGATCCTGTGATGTATTTCTTGGTTTACCATTTAATATCGCAAGTTATTCTATACTAATCCATATGATAGCTCAGCAATGCAATTTATGCGTTGGAGATTTTTTATGGACAGGAGGAGACGTTCATCTATATAACAATCATATTATATTAGCAAAAAAACAAATGCTTAGAATACCACGAAAACTTCCAGAATTAATTTTTCTTAGAAAACCTAAATCACTATTCGATTATTCTATTAAAGATTTTCACATTAGTGGATATAAACCTTACCCATCAATCAAAGGAAAAATTTCTACATAAAAGATAACTGTTTCAAGTTTAAATATCTAATAAATTATTATATAACATACAAATAACACAGAAAGATTATTACTCGAGTTTAACTTGCACATATGAAATATATATACATAAAAACATGGGGCTGTCAAATGAATGAATATGACTCATCCATGATAATTACAATTTTACAAAAAAAAAATAAATATTCAATTACTCAATCAGCAGAAAATGCTGATGTTTTAATTCTAAATACATGCTCTATACGAGAAAAAGCGCAAGAAAAAGTTTTTCATCAACTGGGACGATGGAAAAAATTAAAAAATAAAAATACAAATATTATCATTGCTGTAGGAGGTTGTGTAGCAACTCAAGAAGGTAAAGAAATTTTTAAAAGAGCTCATTATGTTGATATTGTTTTTGGAACTCAAACTTTACACAAATTACCTGAAATGATCAATGAAGTGGAAAAAAGAAAACAATTCATAATAGATATAAGCTTTCCTAAATTAGATAAGTTTAAACATTATTTAAAACCTAAAAAAAAAAGCTGTACAGCATCTGTTTCTATTATGGAAGGATGCAATAACTACTGTTCGTTCTGCGTTGTCCCTTATACAAGAGGTAACGAAGTAAGTCGTTCATGTGACGAACTTATTTTTGAGATATCTTCTTTAGCGGATCAGGGAGTAAGAGAAATAAATCTATTAGGACAAAACGTTAACTCATACCAAGGATTAACTTTTGATGGTCAAATTTGTTGTTTTTCAGAATTACTAAGATTAGTAGCAGAAATAGATGGAATTGATAGAATTCGATTCATTACCAGTAATCCTCTTGAATTTACAGATGACATCATACAAGTCTATAAAGATGTACCAAAATTAGTCAGTTTTCTTCATTTACCTGTTCAAAGTGGTTCGAACAAAATACTCCAATTAATGAAGCGTTCATATACTGTAGAACAGTATGAGTTAATTATAAAAAAACTAATAAAAGCTCGATCTAATATACAAATTAGTTCTGATTTCATTGTAGGTTTTCCAGGAGAATCCGATCAAGATTTCCAAAAAACAATGGATTTTATAAACAAAATTAATTTTGATATGAGCTTTAGCTTTATATATTCTAAAAGACCTGGAACACCCGCTTCTAAAATGACTGATAATGTTAGCGAAAAAGAAAAAAAACAAAGATTATACATTTTACAAAAAAGAATTAATATTCAAACTATGTCATGGAGCAGAAGAATGTTAGGAAGTATACAAACTGTTTTAGTAGAAGGAATATCGAATAAAAAAAATACAGAACTATATGGTCGAACAGAAAACAATAGAATTGTCAATTTTAAGGGTTCACCTGAAATGATTGGAAATTTAATTAAATTAAAAATTGATCAAGTGCACACTCATTCTTTAAAAGGGAAAATAATATAATGAAAAATGTTATTTTAAATCTTCAGATTCTTTGTGAAAAAAAAAATATACCTACTAAAATAAATTTTAATCAATGGATTCAAAAAGTTTTACATAAAAAAAAAATTAATGAAATTACGGTACGAATTGTAAATGAACTAGAAATTCAATATTTAAACTATACTTATAGAAAAAAAGATAAAACAACTAATGTACTTTCATTTCCTATGAACATATTTTTAAAAAAAAATCATATTATATTAGGAGATTTAGTATTTTGTAAGTCAGTGATAGAGCAACAAGCGATAAAATATAAACAAGAATTAGAATCTTATTGGGCTCTTATGACAATACATGGCACTCTCCACTTATTAGGATATGACCATAAAACCAAAAAAACATCAATAAAAATGGAAAAAATAGAAAATAAAATTATGTTGTCATTAAATTATTCAAAACCATATTTATAACAAATATTATCATTTATGCTGTTCTTTGATAGAATAGCTCCATATTTTAAAATGTAGATACTTCAAAACCATGAGAGATAATCATTCAAAAAATCACGATAAAATAAATAGAAAAGGTTTTTTTTCTCTTTTATTAAATCAGATTTTTCATGATGAACCTAAAAACCGAGAAGAATTGCTGGTTCTAATTCGGGATGCAGAACAAAATGAACTTATTGATCAAGATACATGTGACATGTTAGAAGGAGTCATGCATATTGCAAAAAAAAGAATTAAAGATATTATGATTCCAAAAACACAAATGATAACATTAAAATTAAACTATAACTTAAACAAATGTCTTGAAATTATTATTGAATCTGCACATTCAAGATTTCCAGTGATGAGCAGCGATAATAATTATGTTGAAGGATTTTTAATCGTAAAAGATTTATTACCTTTTATGAGAACTGAAAAAAAAATTTTTTGTATTAAAAATATATTACGTTCAGCAGTAGTAGTTCCAGAAAGTAAAAATGTAGATAGAATGTTAAAAGAGTTTCGTTCAAAAAGAAATCATATGGCAATAGTAATTGATGAATTTGGAGCTGTATCAGGATTAGTAACTATAGAAGATATTTTAGAGCTGATCGTTGGAGAAATTCAAGATGAATATGATGAAGAAGAAAAATTAAATGTCAGAAAAATAAAAAAAAATACATTCTCTGTTAAAGCTCTTACAGAAATTAAAGAATTTAATAATATATTCGACACTAATTTTATTGACAAAGAAGTAGATACAATCGGAGGATTAGTAATGAAAGAATTTGGGCATTTACCAATTCGTGGAGAAAACATTAATATCAGCGATTATAATTTTAAAATATCTATCGCAGATAGTCGAAAAGTGATACAGATACATGTAACTGTTCCGGATAATAAAAAACCACCTATATTGGAACCATAAAATTTAGTTGAATGTTTTGAAAATATGTAATTTCTTAAAGTTTTTTATTTTAAAATGAATATTTAAAAAATAAGAAATTTTTATGAATTTTAAGTAATCAATTTAACAGTTTCATTATAAATATTAACATTTAAAATGTTATTAAACACACTTGTTTATTTATATAAATTGAGAAGTTTATTATAAAATATAATATATTTTTTAATTATTTTTGGTTACTACAAAATAAATAAAAAATTTTATACGAATTAAAATAAATCTTATCATCTAAGAAAATATCAGTTAATTTTATATAGAGAAAATATGAAAAAAGAATATACTCCAAAGGAAATAGAATTTTATGTTCAAAAACATTGGGATAAAAACAAAACTTTTCAAGCGAATGAAGATTCTACTAAAAAAAAATACTACTGTCTTCCTATGCTTCCATATCCATCTGGAAAATTACATATGGGTCATGTGAGAAATTATACAATTAGCGATGTAATTTCTAGATATCAAAGAATGTTGGGAAAAAATGTATTACAACCAATTGGTTGGGACGCTTTTGGCTTACCAGCCGAAGAAGCTGCGATTCAAAATAATATTGTTCCAGATGATTGGACTTATAAAAATATAAAATACATGAAAAATCAATTAAAATCAATGGGTTTTAGTTATGATTGGAACAGAGAATTAACTACATGCAAACCAGAATATTACCGATGGGAACAATGGTTTTTTATCAAATTATATAAAAAGAAATTAGTTTATAAAAAAAATAGTCTTGTGAATTGGTGTCCTTATGATAAAACTGTTTTGGCTAATGAACAAGTTGTTAATGGTTGTTGTTGGAGATGTCATAGTCAAATAAAAATAAAAAAAATTCCTCAATGGTTTATAAAAATAAGAAGTTATGCTGAATCTTTGCATAAAGATTTAGAAAAATTAAAAAATTGGCCTGAAAAAGTAAAAAACATGCAAAAAAATTGGATAGGAAGGTTAAAAGGATTTGATATTACTTTAAATCTTGAAAATAGTAATAAAACTATAACAGCATTCATTACTCAAATAGAAACTATAATGGGAGCGACTTACATCGTAATATCTCCTTGTCATAAAATTTCTATAGAAATATCAAAAAAAAATAAAATTATAAAAAAATTTATTCAGGAAAAATCCAGAAAAAACACTTTAATAAAAGAAACAAAAGAAGTAAAGTACGAAGGAACAAATAGTCATTTATTTGCACTTCACCCAATTACAACAAAAAAAATACCAATTTGGATATCTAATTTTATTGTAGAAGAATATGGGGTCACTTCAATGATATCAACTCCGGCTCATAATCAACATGATTGGAACTTTGCTACTCAAAACAATTTAAAAATTAAATATGTTATAAAAAATAATAATTTAAAAGAAATAAAACAATCACCTTACCTTTCTATTAAAAAAAAAGAAATATTATGCAATTCTGGAATATTTAATGGTTTTAATTTAACAGATGGAAAAAATAAAATTAAAAATTTTTTAATCAAAAAAAATGTCATAAAAGATAAAATAAATTACAAATTACAAGACTGGTGCATATCAAGACAACGTTATTGGGGAGCTCCAATTCCCATGGCTACTTTAAAAAATGGAAAAGTAGTACCCGTGCCGGAAAATGAATTACCTATTCTTTTGCCTCAAATCAAAAAATCAATTAATACGCTATACTCTACTCCTTACCACTCTTTGTCTAATAAGATATACATTAATAATGAACCAGCAATCAGAGAAAAAGACACTTTTGACACTTTTATGGAATCATCTTGGTATTATGCTAGATATACATGTCCCGATTTTCATACAGCAATGATAGATCCTGTTCGATCAAAATATTGGTTGCCTGTAGATCAATATATTGGCGGGATAGAACATGCAATTATGCATTTAATGTATTTTAGATTTTATCATAAGCTTCTTAGAGATTTTAAGTTAGTAGACTCTGATGAGCCAGTAAAAAATTTATTATGTCAAGGCATGGTTTTATCTGAAGCTTTTTATGAATCAGAAGATCACTCAAAACGTAATTGGATTCATTCATCATCAGTTTCAACTATACGAGATTCCAAAGGAAGAATTATTAAATCATATAATAATGAAGGAAAAGAAATTATTTACGCTGGTATGATCAAAATGTCTAAATCAAAAAAAAATGGAATTGAACCAGAATTAATGATTCACCGTTATGGAGCAGACACAGTTCGATTATTTATAATGTTTGCTGCACCTGTTGAATCTTCTCTTGAATGGCAAGAATCGGGAGTTAAAGGAATATATCGTTTTTTAAGAAAATTGTGGAAGTTAGCTTATAACTATGTTCAAATAAAACATACGCATACAGATATAAATTTTATTAATCTCAATAAACAGCAAAAAGAACTACGCTATTTATTGCATAAAACTATTGATAAAGTATCTGATGACATAGGGCGTCGAACAACATTTAATACAGCTATTTCTTCAATTATGGAATTATCAAAAAAATTGTTAAAAGCCCCAATGAAGACTCAAAAAGACAAATCTATTATGAAAGAAGCACTGTGTTGCATTATTAAAATGCTTTACCCATTTACCCCTCATTTTTGTTTTTTAATATGGGAAAACTTAAACAATAACAGTTCTATCGATTATGAAAGATGGCCTGTTTCTCATAAAGAAGCGCTATTCAAAGAATTTAATATTCTAATCATTCAAATAAATGGAAAAACAAAATGTACTATTAAAATTCATAAAAATTTAACAAAAGAGGAAATTTTATTAAATGCAAAAAGTGAACCTAAAATTAAGAAAAAAATAAAAGATATTAATATTCAAAAAATTATTTATATTCCAAAAAAAATAATAAATTTTATAACATAAAATAAATAAAAAATGATTCTTATCTACTTTTAAATAAAATTTAAAAAAATAGTCTTATAAACATTGATTATCATATGAACAACATATATCCAATAGAACTTAAAAACAAGTTAAGACAAAAATTTTACAATTGCTATATATTATTAGGAGAAGATTCTTATCTTCAATATCAAAGCCAAGATTTAATATTAAAATTTGCCAAAAAGAAAGGATTCTTCAAAAAAACTATAATTGATATAGAAAAAAGTGAAAATTGGATAAAAGTTGATCATTTTTATAAAAAAAAAGATTTATTTTCTCAAAAAAAAATATTAATTGTTAATTTGATTATTAATTCGTTAGATATATTATCAATAAAAAAAATCCAAAAAATATCTTCTTTATCAAATTTAGATGTTTTGTTAATATTAAAGTTTAATCATCTTTCTTTTACTTTTAAAAAAAATCAATTTAAAAGACCTCAATTGAATGTAATTATAATTTATTGTTTTACACCAAATAATTTTTATTTTAATAATTGGATTAAATATGAAATTAACAAGAGAAATTTAAAAATAGAAAAAAGTGCATTTTTATTACTATGTAAGCATTATGAAGGAAATACTCTATTCATACATCAAATTTTAAATATGCTATCAATGATATGGCCTGATAAAAATATCACTGAAAAAAAAATACAAACAGTTATAAATAAGTTCTGTAACTTTTTTCCATCACAATTAATTGATTCAATATTTAATCATGATATAGAAAGAGCTCTTTATATTCTAAACTCTTTTTATAAACAAAAATATAATTGTCTTCTTTTACTTCGTTCTTTACAAAAAGATTTATTAATCTTACTTTTGATGAAACGTAAAAAAAATTTAAATACAAAAATATTTTTAAAAAAAAACAATGTATGGGATAAAAGACATTCATTTTTTGAAAAAGCTTTTTTTCATATTAATTACGACAATTTATGTTATTCAATGACTATACTGCTTAAAATCGAAATACAAATAAAAAAAAATAACAACTTTTCTATATGGATGCAATTAAAAACATTAATATTGACACTTTCTTAAATTAAATTAAATATATTAATAATTATATGATAAAATTATATGCGGTTTTTGGTGGAAATTTTGATCCTATTCATAATGGTCATATCTATTTATCGGAACAACTAGCTAAAGAAATTTATATTAAAAAAATAATATTATTGCCAAACCATAATCCGCCACATCGAGATAAAACAGAAACCTCTATCACTGATAAAATTAAAATGATTAAATTAGCAATTTTTAATAATCCTTTATTTAAAATTAGCTATCTAGAAACAAAAAAAAAACTTTTTATACAATAGACACTCTTAAAAAAATTAGAAAAAAAATCGGCGCTTCAAGACCTTTGTGCTTTATAATAGGAGAAGACAATCTACAAAATTTTAATTTTTGGAAAAATTGGAAAGACATATTATATGTTTCTCATTTATTAGTTCTTAGTAGAACATGCATCAAAAAATATAATCCTCAATTAAAAAAATGGATTGATTCTCATCAAATTAAAGATTACCGTTTTTTATATAAACAATCATTTGGATATATTTTCTTTTCAAAAACAAAAGTAATAAATATTTCTTCTAGTCAAATACGAAAAAATTATTATGAAAAAAAAAAATCATGCACACTTTTACCATTAAGTGTTCAAAAATATATTGAATTAAACAAACTATATTATAAAAAATAAAATTACTAATAATTTTTTATTTTTAAAACATAAAAAGATTAATTTTAATAATTAAAATGTTAGAACATGAAAAAAAACACTATTTTAGATTTAATTGGGCTTAGATGTCCAGAACCAATTATGATGATCAGAAAAACTTTTCGTAATATGAAAAATAATGATCAAATATTAATTTTGTCAGATGACCCTTCCACGATTAGAGACATTCCAAATTTTTGTTTTTTTATGAAGCATCAACTTTTAGAAAACAAAATTAAAATTAAACCTTATTGTTATTTAATAAAAAAAGGAATATAAAAAATATTAATAAATACACTACAATTTTAATATATAGAAAACTTTTTATATATTAAAATATAGTGTAAATTTTACATGTAATGTATATTTATGTAATTTATTTTATTAATAATTAAATACTGATTTAATTTTTTATTTATATATTAATTTATAAAAAAATAAATAAAAAATACACAATTATACTTTAACTAATAAATTCAAAATTCTTCTTAAAGGTTCTGAAGCTCCCCACAATAATTGATCACCAACAGTAAAAGCAGACAAATATTTTTTTCCCATGTTTAATTTTCTTAAACGACCAATTGGTATATTCAAAGTACCAGTCACTGCTGATGGAGTTAATTTATTTAAAGTACTTTTTTTATCATTAGGAATTATATTAACCCATTCATTATGATTTGAAATAATATCTTTAATATCCTGTAAAGGTACATCTTTTTTTAATTTGACAACAAAAGATTGACTATGACATCGAAGAGAACTAATGCGAACACATGTACCATCAATTGAAATTGGTTTTTTTAATTGTAAAATTTTGTTAGTTTCAGCTTGACCCTTCCATTCTTCTTTAGTTTGACCATTTGTCATTTTTATATCAATCCAAGGTATTAAACTACCAGCTAAAGGTACGGAAAAATTTTCTACTGGAAAACTAAAATCACGAGATTTTTGAGTAACTTTATGTTCAATATTTAAAATAGAAGAGTTATTTATTAAATCTTCTGAAATTTCTGAAAATAAAACTCCCATTTGTTTTAATAATTCTAATATATGAGAAGCACCAGCACCAGAAGCGGCTTGATAAGTAGACACTGCCACCCATTCTACTAATTGATTAACAAATAGCCCTCCTAAAGACATTAGCATTAAACTAACTGTGCAATTTCCTCCCACAAAAGTTTTTATTCCTTTATCAATAGCATTTTTTATTAACTTATAATTGACAGGATCTAATGCAATTACAGAATCTTTACTCATACGGAGAGTAGAAGCGGCATCTATCCAGTACCCCTTCCATCCATTAATTCGTAATTTAGGATACATGTATTCAGTATAAATACTACCTTGACAAGTAATAATAATGTCCATTTTTTTCAATAAATTAATATCATATGCATTCTTTAATTTTTTACATGAAATACCATTTATATTAGGACCGTTTTGACCTTTTTGAGAAGTTGAGAAAAACTCAGGATTAATAGATAAAAAGTCATTTTCTTCTTGCATTCTTTGAATTAATACTGACCCTACCATTCCACGCCAACCAATAAATCCAACAGATTTCATCATTAATGTACAGATCATATGAACTAATATTTTAATGAATTAAAAATTAGTTTAAATAAGAATGATCCATCCTCCTTAAAAAAATAATTAATAATTTTGAATATACTATAAAATAGAAATTTTATGATAAAAATCATTTTTTATACAACAAATATCTTAAAACATAAATAAATTATTAATATAATAGTATATAATTTTTATTATTAAATCATTTTTATACAAAAAATATGCATTTTAAAAAATTTTAAAATAAATATATTTTATTAAAACACATAGTTTTTAAAAGGATACAATAAATTAAAATGAATGAAATAATTTCTACAACTATACTACTAGTGTTAATAATGGATCCTTTAGGCAATCTTCCAATTTTTATGACAATATTGAAACATTTAGAAGCAAAAAGAAGAAGAATTATAGTAATTCGGGAAATGATTATAGCTTTAATCATCATGCTTCTTTTTTTATTTGTAGGAGAAAAAATACTTGTTATTTTAAATTTAAAAACAGAAACAGTATCAATATCGGGAGGTATTATTTTATTTTTAATAGCTATTAAAATGATTTTTCCTAATGAAAATCAAAATGAAAATTGTTTTCCAAAAGAAGAACCTTTTTTAGTACCATTAGCTGTTCCATTAGTAGCTGGACCATCTTTGTTAGCTACATTAATGTTGTTATCGCATCAATACTTAAATAATATCTCTTGTTTAATTGGATCTTTGTTTCTTGCTTGGGTTTTAACAGTAATAATACTATTACTATCTGGTATTTTTTTAAAATTATTTGGATCAAAAGGAGTTAACGCTTTAGAACGTCTAATGGGTTTAATTTTAATAATGCTATCAACTCAAATGTTTCTTGATGGTGTGAAAACATGGTTTCAAAGTTATACATAAAATTTTTTAAAATAAAAAGTATATTTAAAAAGTTATTGCTATAAAAATAATCATTCAGTTAAAAAATATAAAAAGGTAAAATTTTATGACCATAAAATTAATGAACGAACTTGAAATTTCAGAAAAAAAAGTTTTAATTAGAACAGATTTAAATGTTCCTATAGAAAATGGAATTATTAAATCTGATGCTAGGATACTTGCTGCAATACCCACAATAAAATTAGCAATTGAAAAAAATGCTAAAGTAATTGTCATGTCTCATTTAGGAAGACCAGTTGAGGGTTATTATTCAGAAAAATACTCTTTACTACCTGTTTTTGAATATCTTAAGAAAAAATTAAATAAAACTAAAATTTATTTTTCTAGAAATTATTTTGATAATATTTCAATTAATCCTGGAGAAGTTTTAATTCTAGAAAATGTTCGTTTTAATAAAGGAGAATCAGAAAACAGTGATGAATTATCCAAAAAATACTCTAGTCTATGTGATGTATTTGTTATGGATGCTTTTGGTAGTGCACATAGAATGCAATCATCAACGTACGGAATTGGAAAATTTGTTAAAATTGCATGTGCTGGTCTTCTTTTAATGTCAGAAATTAATGCACTGAAAAAAGCACTAAAAAAACCAAAACGCCCAATGATATCAATAATTGGAGGTTCTAAAGTATCAACTAAATTCAACGTATTGAATGAATTATCTAAAATTTCAGATACAATGATAGTAGGAGGTGGAATTGCTAATACTTTTTTAGCTATCAATCACAAAATTGGAAAATCACTACATCAGCCAGAATTTATATCGACAGCTAAAAAATTACTTGATACATATAATATTGTTATTCCAATTGATTCACGTGTAGGAAAACATTTTAATAATACATCCGAATCTATTAATAAATTGCCTTCTGATATTTTAGAAGATGAAGAAATTATGGATTTTGGAGATGAAACTATTAAAAAAACCGTCAATATTATTAAAAAAGCTAAAACAATTATCTGGAATGGTCCGGTAGGAGTGTTTGAATTTCCAAATTTCAGAAAAGGAACCGAATTTATTGCTAAAGCCATTGCAAACAATAATGGATTTTCTATAGCTGGCGGAGGAGAAACCTTATCTGTGATTGACATGTTTAATATCAAAGAACATATCTCTTATATATCTACTGGTGGAGGAGCTTTCTTAAAGTTTATAGAAGGAAAAAAACTACCTGCAATACAAATGTTAGAAAACAATTTTAAAAAACAATTTTAAAAAATTTACATGGACAAAAAATTGAACATTTTAAATACAATTAAACCAGGTGTAATAACAGGTGATGAAGCTCAAATAATCTTCAATTTCGCTAAGAAAAAAAACTTTGCTATACCAGCCGTTAACTGTATAGGAACTGACTCTATTAACGCAGTATTAGAGACTGCCGCTCGACAGAGGTCACCAGTAATAATACAATTTTCTTATGGAGGAGCTGCTTTTATTTCTGGGTACAGTAATAGATTTTCAAAGAAAGCAGAACAATCGATTAAAGGAGCTATCTCTGGAGCTCAACACGTTCATTTAATGGCAAAACATTATAATATTCCGGTGATACTTCATACAGACCATTGTTCCAAAGAAAATTTAATTTGGATTGATCAGTTACTAAAAGAAGGTGAATCATACTTTAATTTTCATGGAAAACCTTTGTTTACATCTCATATGATTGATTTGTCAAAAGAAAATTTAAAAGAAAATATAAATATATGCAGCAAATATCTAAAAAAAATGAATAAAATTAATATGATGTTGGAAATAGAACTGGGATGTACAGGTGGAGAAGAAGATGGTGTAGATAACAGCCAAATAGATAAAAAACTACTTTACACGCAACCAGAAGATGTCAATTACGCCTACGAACAACTAATCAAAATTACTAAAAATTTTAGTATTGCTGCTGCATTTGGAAATATACATGGTGTATATAAATTAGGAAACGTAGATCTTAAACCAATTATTCTAAAAAATTCACAAGAATATGTAAGAATTAAACATAATTTAAATTTTAATCCATTAAATTTAGTTTTTCATGGAGGTTCAGGTTCAACTTTAAAAGAAATAAGAGAATCTATCACATATGGTGTAGTGAAAATGAATATTGATACTGACATTCAATGGGCTGCATGGACAGGAGTTTTAAAATTTTATCAAAAAAATAGAGATTTTTTACATCGTCAATTAGGAAATAAAAATGGTATAAATCAACCTAATAAAAAATACTATGACCCTAGATCATGGATAAGAAGCTCACAAGAATCAATATCGAAGAGACTATCTAAAACATTTAAAGAACTTAATTCCTTTAATATATTATAAAATACCAATTTAAACTCTATTCCGGGGAATAAAATGAAAAATATTCTCCGAATATTTTTTTAATATAAAAATAAATATTATGTTAAAAAAATAACATTTAATCATCTTAATATCATTCAAAATTAAGCACTAATAATTTATCTTTTATTAAAATAAGTAATTTTTTATTAAAAAATGTTTAATGTTGAAATTTACAAATATATTAACAAATAAAATCATATTTTATATTTTCATAAGATTTATAAATATGTTTAATAAATTTTATGAAACCCACTATATAAAACATTTCAAAATTACTTTAAATCAATTAAAAGAGGTAAAAATGAACGATTTAGATGTAGTCAATGATATTAATCATGCAGGAAATTGGATAATACGAAATCAAGAATTACTAATTTCATATGCAATAAATTTAACATTTTCTACTTTAATTATCATTACTGGTCTTTTCATTTCCAAAATAATTTCCCATGGAGTTCATCAAGTATTAATCACACGTCGTATTGATGCTACTATTGCAGGTTTTCTATCTGCTTTAATAAGATACATTATAATTACTTTTGCGTTAATTGCTGCATTAGGGAAAATTGGAGTACAAACCACATCAGTTATTGCAATATTAGGAGCTGCTGGCATGGCTATTGGACTAGCATTGCAAGGATCTTTATCCAATTTTGCAGCTGGAGTTTTGTTAGTTACTTTAAGACCATTAAAAACAGGAGAATATGTTGATTTAGGAAATGTTTCAGGAACTGTATTAAACATTCATGTTTTTTACACCACATTACGCACTTTAGATGGAAAAATTGTTGTAGTGCCGAACAATAAAATTATATCTGGTAATATCATTAATTACTCTAGAGAACCAGCTCGTAGAAATGAATTTATTATCAGTGTTTCATACAATTCAGATATTGATTTAGTAAAAAAAATTTTAAGAAACGTTATAGAAAAAGAAAATAGAGTGATTAAAGATCGAGATATTATCGTTGGTCTCAGTGAATTAGCTCCATCTTCTTTAAATTTTATTGTTCGATGCTGGAGTAAAACTGATGATTTGAATCAAGTATATTGGGATTTAATGGCTGAATTTAAAAAAGCTTTAGATAAAAATCACATTAGCATCCCTTATCCACAAATAGATATTCATTTATATAAAAAAAATAAAAAAATTTCTTGAAAATTTTTTTAAAAATTAATTAGGCGCTTATGTTTAATATCTACGAATCTAATAAAATCAGTATACTAATTGAAAAAGTATGTGACATTATTCAAAAAAAACCATTACTTAACATTTTTGAAAAAGAAATATTTATTAATGATAATTATATATTATTTCAATGGATAAACATGTTTATTGCTAAAAAAATAGGCATTTCAGCTAATTTAGAATTATATCATTTTAATCATTTTATATGGAGCATATTTGAAAAAACAAAAAATAAAAAGATAAAAAATGTGTATAAAAAATCGATTTTAACCTGGAAAATAATGAAAATTATAGAAAAAAACAATTATTTTCAAAATATCTATAAAATAAATCGTCAAATTAACAAATTTAATTTTTCTTTTTTAATGGGAAAATTATTTGAAAAATATATAATCTATAGACCTGAATGGATTAGTTCATGGGAAAATAAAAAAAAAGCATTAAAAAATTGTAATATTGAAAAATGGCAAAAAAAATTATGGATAGAAATTGAAAATTACGACAAACAATATAATCAATTAAAATACAATTTAGCATATCTAATCAACAATATTAATGCATTTATCAATGAAAACACAATAAAAAAGATGAATCTTCCGCATCGAATATTTGTAATTTCTTCACTTTCATTAAATTTAGCTCATATGAAGATATTAAAAAAAATGAGCAATTACATTGATGTACATTTTTTGTATATTACACCTTTTAAAAAAGATGTTTCTTTTAGTTTTAAAAAAATAAAAAAAAATAGAATGTTAGAAAAAAATTGTTTACAAAAAAAATTTAATAACTTTTCTTTTGAATCATGGGGGGCATTTGAAAATTTTTATATTTTTTTTATTCAATCTTTTAAACCTAAAATTTTTAATAAATTTAAAATAAACCAAGAAAATAACTTACTAAATATGATTAAAAAAGATATTTTAATGTCAAAAATAAATATGTTAAGAGGTGTAAATATTAATAAAAATAAAAGAGTATTTTCTAAGAAAGATGATTCAATTTGCATTAGTATATGTGATAATAAATTTCATGAAATTGAAATTTTGTATAAAAAATTAACATTAATTTTAAAAAATAACCCTAATATAAAGCCAAGTGATATTGTAGTTATTTCATTTTCAATGGATTCTTATATTCCATCAATTGAATCAATATTTAAATCATCAAATAAAACAAAAAATATGCCATTTTTTATTTCTAATGTACACTCTAAAAAAACAAATTTAATATTATCTATTTTTCAAAAAATATTAGATTTAAAAAATTGTCGATTTAACAATCTGGAAATATTAAAGTTATTAGATTTTGAAGCAATATCAAAAAAATTTGAAATTTCTGAAACAGAAATAGACACTCTATATAGTTGGATAAAAGATGTTAATATTAGATGGGGTGTTAATAACAAACATCAAGAAGATTTATTGCTACCAAAAAATCACCAAAACACTTGGCTATATGGTATTGAAAGATTACTCCTTAGTTACGCTTTAAACGATGATAAATATATTTGGGATAATATCTTGCCTTCTACTTTTATTAACGGATCTAAATCACAACTTGTAGGTAAATTAGTTAAATTTATTAATACTCTTGAAAAATGGAGAAAAAAGTTATTATATCCAAAACATCTTAAGTCTTGGTATAATTTGTTTAATGATTTTATTGACGATTTTTTTATCTATGATCAAGAAACGGAAAAATTCATTGTAATTATTCGTAAAAGTTGGAAAAATATGATTAATGATGGTTTATTATCTCAATATAAAAAAAAAATCTCTGTTAATCTAATAATTCAACATTTTTTTAGTTTAATGCGTAAAAAGATTAAAGAAGAATTTTTACCTGGAGTTATTAATTTTTGTCATCCTTCATCTATTCTTTTTATGCCTTTTAAAGTTATATATAATGTTGGATGTGATCAAAGTAGCATTCCTAAGAAAAATGAATTAAAAAATTTTAATTTATTAGAAAAACATTCTTTATCTAAAGATTTTAATGCTCAAGATAAATATGCCTATTTATTTCTTCAAAGCATTTCATGTGCTAAACAATATTTTTATATCAGCTATATCGGAAAATGCATTAAGAATAATACCAAAATATATCCGTCAATATTTGTTGATCAATTGTTTAATTATATATTATATAATTTTTGCTTTAAAGAAAATATAAAAAACAATTCAGAAGATAACATAAAAAAAATGTCTAATCATCTTATAAAAATATATGAAGCAAAACATTTTTATAAAAAAAAATTAATCATTAATAATTCTTATAAAAATTTTAAAAAATATAACTCTTTAATTTATAATAAAACAATTTTTTCTGAAGAATCAAAAAATACATCTGTTTTAACTGATTTAAATTTAAGACAATTAATTTTTTTTTGGCAAAATCCTATTCGTTATTTTTTTAATTTTAAGTTAAATATTAAAATGCATATTTTGAAAAAAAATATGAGTATAACCGAACCTTTTTCAATCAATACTTTAGAAAAATTTCGTATGAATCATTTAATCTTAAAGACCATTATATATAAAAAAAGCACAGAGAAATTATTCCAATATTACTCACTTTCAGGAATTTTACCATATGGAAACTTTGGAAAAGTGCACTGGAATCAACAAAAAAAAGAAATGGAAAATATAGCTAAATTAGTTTCTAAATTTAAAAATTCTAATAAAAAAGAACAGTTTAATTTAAAAATAAATAAATACCATCTAATCGGAACTTTAAAAGAAATTCAAAAAACAGGATTATTACGTTGGAAACCAAACAAAATAAATTATAGTGATCGTGTTTCTTTGTGGTTAGAGCATTTAATTTATTGCGCATTGGGTAATGTTGGATCAAGTATAATCGTGGGTTATAAAAATGAAGTGTGGTCTTTTTCTCCGATAAAACCAAAAATTGCATGTAACTATCTTTCTTTTTATATGTCAGGATACATAAAGGGCATGCATAAACCCTTATGGTTAACAAGATCCGGAATATGTTGGTTAGATAAAGTTTATGATAAAAAAAATGACTGTATCGTCCAAGACGAATCAGAGATAAAAAAAGGACGTGATGCGATCTTTAAAACATGGAGGGGAGACGATTATATTAAAGGAGAAAAAGAAGATATATATATTCAAAAAATAATTTTAGAATTAAATACGAAAAACATAAAAAAAATTTGTAATACGGCAGAAAAATGGATGATTCCAATGTTAAGGCATCAAGAATAAAAAATATAAATAAAATTTTTAAAATATTTATTATAAAAATTTAAAAAATTAATTTTTTAATATAAAATGTAAAAGTATCATATAAAAAGACATGAATAAAATAAACATAAAAAAACTAAATATATTTAAAATTTCTCTAAACGGTCTTAAATGGATTGAAGCTTCAGCAGGAACGGGAAAAACTTTTACAATTGTATTATTGTATTTACGCTTATTACTAGGTGTAGGAAATCAAAACAATTGCATAAAAAAATTATCAGTACATGAAATACTCGTTGTAACATTTACTAAAAAATCAAAAGAAGAATTATACATTCGAATAAAAAAAAATATTGAAAATTTATACTTAGCATGTATCTCAAAAACTAGTAAATATAATTATTTAAATGAATTTTTAGAAAAAATAGAAAATTTAAAAGAAGCTATGTACCTGTTAAAAAAAGCAAAAAATGAAATAAATACAGCCTCTATTTATACTATACACGGATTTTTTCAACAAATTCTTCAATTAAACAAATTAGATTTTCATTCTGTTTTTCAAAAAAAAATTATCGAAAATGAAGATGATTTATACTTGCAAGCTACTGAAGATTTTTGGAGATTTTTTTTTTACTCTTTACCAAAAGATATTGTAAAAATTGTTCATCAAGAATATAAAAATCCAGAATATTTGTTAAGTGTAGTAAAACCATTTTTAAAATTATATTCAATAAATTTTACAGAAAAATTTAAAAAAAATGAAACATTAACAATGTATCATAAAAAAAATATTTATAGAATTAATATTCTAAAAATAATATGGATTAATAACATTAAATCTATTTTAAAAAAAATAAAATATTTAACAATCAACAAAAGAACATATAGCGAATCTAACGTTAATAGATGGATGAAAACCATCACAGAATGGGCCATTTTAAAAACTAAAAATTATAATATTCCCATTCCGTTAAAATATTTTACTAAAAGTGTTATCAAAAAATATTCAAATAATAAAAACAATGATCAATATTTAATTTTTGAAAATATTGAGTTTTTATTAAGAACAGATATTTCTTTAAAAAAAATTATTTTATTTTTAGCCATTAAAAATATCCCAAAATTTTTACAAAAAGAAAAAAAAAGACAATCAATTATTAGCTTTAACGATTTATTAAAATTATTTTTAAAAAATGTAAAAGAAAAAAAAACATTTAGAAAATTAATAAGAACAAAATATCCAGCAGTATTTATTGACGAATTTCAAGATACTGACATTCAACAATATAAGATATTCGATTTAATTTATAAAAACAGTACAAAAACAATCCTATTTCTTATAGGAGATCCAAAACAAGCTATTTATAGTTTTAGAGGAGCAGATATTTTTTCTTATTTATATGCTAGATCTAAAATTCAAACACAATACTATCTAAATATTAATTGGAGATCTTCATTAGATATAATTAAAGGTATTAATTTTTTATTTTCTCAAAATCAATATCCGTTTTTATTAAAAAGTATCAAATACACACCTGTTGTACATGCTTTTCAAAATTTAAAAATGAATTTTACAATTAAAGGAGAACCTCAAACGGCAATTCATTTTTTTTACAATGAAGAAAAAGAAATGAGCATCAATGAATATCGTCAATGGATTTCAAAACAGTGCGCAAAAGAAATTTGTTACTGGTTAAATAAAGCTAATAAGGGGGATGCTTTAATAAATGTTAAAAATCAAGAAACAGTCTTGCAATCAAACGACATTGCAGTGTTAGTAAGAAATAAAAAAGAAGCTTGTATGATTCAAAGAGAATTAAAAAATGTTGGAATTACTTCAATATATTCATCAGATGAAAATAACATTTTTAAGAGTTCTGATTCAATCGAATTGTTATGGATATTAAAATCTATTATAGAACCAACAAATGAAATGTTTTTAAAACAATCTATATCTACTCATATTTTTAAAAACTTGTTACTTAAAACAGAAAAAAAATCAAATAAAGAATCTTTATATTTTATAATAGAAAAATTATATGAATATTACAACATTTGGGAAGAAATTGGAATTTTTAATATGATTAAAAAGATCATATTAGAGTATCAAATAAATCATGATGAAATGAATATTAATTCTGATTCTCAAAAAAATATAAATTTTTTACATTTAGGAGAATTATTACAGGAAAAAAGCTATCTTTATCATAAAAAATTATCTTTAATACGATGGTTTCAAAATAAAATTTTAGAGAAAAAAAATCAAACAAACCAAGATCAAATTCGTATTATCGATCATTCTAATATAGTTAAAATTGTTACTATACATAAATCAAAAGGATTAGAATATCCAATAGTATGGATACCCTTTATGATGGATTATCATCCATCAAAAACGGCTATATATCATCATGAAAAAAATTTCAAAATTTTGTTTGATCTAAATCAAGAAAAAAGAAACTTAAAAAAATCTGAAAAAGAAAGAATTGCGGAAGATCTAAGATTTTTATATGTTGCTTTAACTCGATCTATTCTTCATTGTAGCATAGGTGTTGCATTAATACGAAAAAAAAAGAAAAAACAAAATGTTAAAAAATTTATGCTCAGAAGCGCTTTAGAATATATCATCAACTATCAAAATATTGAATATCAAAAGACATGGAATGATAAATTAAATCAATTTAAAAAACATTCATTTATTAAAATTAAAAATATAAAAAAAAACTACATATTGATTGAACAAAAAAAAGAAATTTATTTAATACAAAAACCTGAAGAAACACATGAAAAAACCAAAAAAATTTGGAATGTAACCAGTTATACTAAACTATATAAAGAAAATTTATTTTTTTTAAAAAATAAAAATCCATTCTTTGAAGAAAAATTGTTAGTTTGTGATAAATCAAAAAATGTTAGAAATTATACTACTCATAATTTTCCAAAAGGAAAAAAAGTTGGATTATTAATTCATGATATACTAAAAAATCTAGATTTTATTAAAGAAATAAATTCTCAATGGATATCTCATAAATTAGAAAATTACAATATATCTCAAAAATGGAATAAAATGCTGATTTCTTGGATTGAAAATATTATTAGTTACCCATTAAATAATCAAAAAATTTTTCTATCAAATTTAAAAAAAGAAAATTATATAAAAGAACTAAAATTTTTTTTACCAATAAAAAATATTTTAAAAAGCTCAAAACTTAATAAAATAATGAAATCGCTTGACCCCATATCACATTTAGCTCCTAATTTAAAATTTGATTCCATTACTGGATTTATGACGGGATCTATTGATTTAATTTTTTTATGGAACAAAAAATATTATATAATAGATTACAAAACTAATTGGCTAGGAAAAAATAATAATTTTTATTCCGAAACGTATATGAAAAAAGAAATTATTAAACATCGATATGATTTACAATACCAAATATATACTGTAGTAATGCATCAATATTTAACTAAAAAAGATAAAAAATATAATTATAAATCTAATTTTGGTGGAATTTTTTATTTTTTTTTACGTTCTGTAAATGCAGAAAATAAAAAAAATGGTATTTTTTACATTTATCCTGATTATTCTTTAATAAAACAATTAAAAATTTTATTTTCAAACAATTAAATTCATAAAAATGATGATTTTACTTAAAAAAGCCATGATTCAAAAAATCATACATCCAATTGATTTTTATTTTGCAACGTTTATATCTAAAACGAATCCCATTATAATGCTGATATCTGCTTGTGTAAGTTATGAAAATAGAAATGGTCATATTTTTTTACCAATAGAATACTTTGAAAAAAATAGTTTTTTTTCTAGTTTAAATTTAAAATTTATTAAAAAAATTCTAATTCAATTAGGTAAAAATCCGAAATGGATATTAGAATTATCAAAATGTAAAGCTGTTAGCAATGGAACTATTCCGACACCTCTAGTGTTGTTTCAAAAAAAGATATATCTTTATAAAATGTGGAAAGCTGAAGATAACATTCTAAACTACTTATATGAAAATAACGTTTCACATGCAATTAATATATCAAAGTGTGCTAAAATATTAAAAAATTTATTTTGTGATAACGACAAAAATATCCAAAAAATAGCAGTTGCACTCAGTTTAATTCGAAATGTAATATTTATTACAGGAGGACCTGGAACTGGAAAAACAACTACTATTTATAAAATTATCGTTGCTTTAATTAAAATTTCAAACAAAAAAATAAAAATTCAATTATCAGCTCCAACTGGAAAAGCAACTGAAAATTTAACAAAAAATTTAAATAATAGTGTTTTCAATACCTTTCTTAATAGTGAAGAAAAAAATAATGTCATAAAAAATGCTATAACATTGCATAAATTACTCGGAATTCAAAAAATATCACAAAAAAAATTTTTTAATGAGAAAAACAAATTAGATATAGATGTTTTAATCATTGACGAAGCATCTATGATAGATGTTTTAATGATGGAAAGTATACTATTAGCATTAAAAAAAAATACTAAAGTCATTTTCGTGGGAGATTATAATCAGTTGAGCCCCATAGAAACCGGTGCTATTCTAAAAAATATTTGTTATTACTCTAATGAAGGATATCATAATCAAACTTTATCTTTGTTAGAAAAAATAACAAATTGCAAACTATCTTTCAAAAAAAATGAAAAAAAAACCGCATTCATTAGTGATAACATATGTACATTAACAGATAATTATCGATTTAAAAAATCTTCTAATATTAATATTTTAGCTGATGCAATATACAAAAATGACAAAAAAATAATTCAAAATCTATTTAAAAATTTAATAAAAAATGTTTATTTTTATGAAGTTAATCATGATCAAGATTATGAAAAAATGATGGAATTTATATTTCTTAATTATTTAGATTATTGGAATATAATTCAAAAAAAAGTAAATATTAAAGAAATAATTAAAAGTTTTCAAAAAAATCAGATATTATGTATTTTAAAAAATGGTTTATTTGGAACGCGAAATTTAAATAAAAAATTAGAAGAAATTCTAAATAGAAAAAAAATAATTAAATGTTTTTCTATAAAAAATAAATTATGGTATGTAGGAAAACCTATTATGATTGTCGAAAATAACAGAAGTTTTGGTTTATCTAACGGAGATATTGGGATTTCAAATATGAATTCTAAAGGAATACTACAAGTTTCTTTTCTGTTAAAAAACCAAAAAATTATAAACATACCGGCTCAAATTTTAAACAATTATCAAACTGCTTGGGCAATAACTGTACATAAATCACAAGGTTCTGAATTTAGCAATATAATTTTGGTTTTACCAAATGACGATTTAGAAATTTTAAAAAAAGATATCTTATATACTGCTGTAACTCGATCTCGAGAAAAAATTTTTATTTTTTCAAAAAAGAAAATATTTAAAATGGCTATTTTGAAAAAAACAAAAAAAGAAAATAGTTTAATAAAAAAAATTAATATTTTAAATAAAATACATGAAACTAAGACATAAAAATTTTATTTAATTTTTTATTAAAAATAAATTAACTGATAAAAATTTATATATTTGTAAAAAATAAGTAAATTTTTTTTGATTGATAAATCATAATTTTTGATTTTATATTGAATAATATAAAAATTTGGTTGCGGGAGTTGGATTTGAACCAACGACCTTCGGGTTATGAGCCCGACGAGCTACCAAACTGCTCCACCCCGCTTCTTTAAGATAATTATTATAAACTTATATTAAAAAAATTGCAAATATTTTATATTAAAAAACCAAAAAATTTATTATTAGAATCAAAAATGAAACTATTGTTTATATTTTTATATTACAACATAAATTTCTTTATAAATATGTTATAAAATAGATAAAAAATAAATTTAATCACTTTAAAATAAAAAAATAAAATTTATAAACTTGTTATGTAATATAATAAACAATCAAGCACAGTAGATAGATTTTATAAAAAATTATAAACATCTTAATTATTAAAAAAATAAGTAAAATTTAATTTATAAACATAACGTTTCAACGATATAATCAAGTTACTCTATTTAAATTACATAAAAAAATATGAATACAATTAATTCAGGAATCACAGTAAAAAACTCTTCTATTGCTATTATAATTTCCAGATTTAATGAATTTATTAATAAAAATTTGTTATTAGGAGCGCTGGACACGCTAATTCGACTAGGTAAGATGAAAGAAGAAGAAATCTTGAAAATATACGTTCCAGGAACAAATGAAATACCAGTAGTTGCAAGTTATATTGCAAAATCTC
Source organism: Buchnera aphidicola (Muscaphis stroyani) (assembly GCF_005080865.1). Lineage (NCBI taxonomy): Bacteria > Pseudomonadati > Pseudomonadota > Gammaproteobacteria > Enterobacterales > Erwiniaceae > Buchnera > Buchnera aphidicola. The sequence continues at coordinate 488,993 of NZ_CP034861.1, forward strand.
AAAAATATCATGCTATAATTGCAATAGGAACTATCATAAAAGGAAATACAGATCATTTTAAATATATATCAAATAATACTTTCAGTAATCTTTCAAAAATTAGTACAAAATATTTTATACCCATCACATTAGGAATATTGATTACAGACAACATAAAACAATCTATTGAAAGATCTGGAACAAAAATGGGAAATAAAGGATCTGAAGCAGCTTTAGCTGCATTAGAAATGATCAACACTATGAAATATGTTAAAAATAGATTTTAATTTAAAGTATATTATAATTTTAAAATTATTTTAATTAAATAAAAACATTTTATAAATAAAATCGGTTTAAAAAAATGAAAGATGAATTTTATATGAACAGAGCAATTAAAATTAGTAAACTAGGCCAATTTACGACGTCACCCAATCCTAATGTAGGATGCGTTATTGTTAAAAATGATAATATTATAGGAGAAGGATGGCATAATCAGTTTGGAGAAAATCATGCCGAAATAAACGCTCTGAAAATAGCTGGAAAAAAATCTAAAGGAGCAACTGCTTACTTAACTCTTGAACCTTGTAGCCATTTTGGGAAAACACCTCCTTGCTGTGTTGCACTTTTTCAATCTGGTATAAAACACGTTATTATTGCAAATATAGATCCTAATCCAAAAGTTTCTGGTAAAGGAATTTCGTACTTGACTAAAAAAGGTGTTTTAGTTAAAACAGGAGTACTGTCTCAAGAATCTAAAAAATGTAATAATGGATTTTTTAAACGAATGCATACAGGACTCCCATGAGCTCGGCTTAAATTAGCTATGTCAATAGATGGTAGAATAGCTTTAAAAAATGGTGAAAGCAAATGGATTACTTCTTTATTCTCAAGAAAAGATGTACAAATTTTCCGAGCAAAAAGCTCTGTAATTCTTAGTAGTAGCTCAACTATATTAAGAGATGATCCATTTTTAAACGTACGTTATAATTTATTTAACAAAAAAATGCTGTCTACATTCCCTAAAAAAATATTTAAACATCCAATACGAGTTATTATAGACAGTAAAAATCAAATTACTCCATTTCATAAAATTATTAACACTAAAGGAGAAATATGGTTAATAAGAATCAAACCAGATAATCAATTATGGCCTAAAAATGTCACACAAAAAATATTAAAACCATATAAAAATAAAATTAATCTTGTATCTTTATTTAAATTATTGGGAAAATTGGAAATTAATAATATATGGATAGAAGCTGGTAGCACTTTGTCTGGATCTTTACTAAAACTAAAATTAATAGATGAAATTATTATATACATCGCTCCTAAAATACTTGGTCATGAAGCAAAACCACTCTTTATTCTTCCAGATAAATCGAATTTAATTAAATGTATTCCATTTAATTTTCACAATATTTGTCAAATAGGTCCAGATATAAGATTAACACTTATACGTCAATAAAAAAAATAATATCTGTTTAAAAAAAAGAGATTTTTATGAAACCATCCTTTCGAAGAAAAGCACGTGCATGTGCTTTGCAAATGTTATACTCTTGGGAAATATCAAAAAATGAAATTAAAAATAGCGCTGTTCAATTTTTAAAAGAAAAAAATAAAAAAAATATTGATATTCCATATTTTTATGAATTAATTGTTGGAATAACTTTTGATTGTGAAAACATAGATAACTTAATGCAACCTTACCTCTCTAGAACATTAAAAGAGTTGGGTCAAATTGAAAAAGCAATTCTTAGAATATCATTCTATGAAATGTACAAAAGAACAGATATACCTTACAAAGTATCAATTAATGAAGGAATTGAATTAGCAAAATTATTTGGATCTGAAGACAGTCATAAATTTATTAATGGAGTTTTAGACAAAGCTGCATTAAAAATTAAATTAAAATAAAATATATAATTTTTCTTAAAAATTTATATTTTAAAATTTATGTAACCAAGAAGATATTTGTTTTTCAATACCTTTAGAATCTAATTGATAATCACGTAGAATTTCTTCTTGAGTGCCTTGAGGAATAAACAAATCAGGTAATCCAATGTTTAAAACTGGGATTAAAATTTTTTTTAACATTATAAATTCATTTACAGAACTTCCAGCTCCTCCTGATATTACTCCTTCTTCAAGAGTAACAAAATATTTATGCGTACGTGATAACTTAATAAGTATATTTTTATCTAAAGGCTTCACGAAACGCATATCAACTAAAGTAGTGTTTAAATTTTCTGCTACGCAAAAAGCATTTTTTAACAAAACTCCAAAATTTAAAATAGCGATTTCAACTCCAATTCTTTTTACAATAGACTGTCCAAGAGGGATAACACGCATTGGAGTTAAAAAAGATCCAATTCCACAACCTTTTGGGTATCTTACTGCACTCGGTCCTTTTTTATGCATATAACCAGTATAAAGCATTTGTCTCAATTCATTTTCGTTACTTGGCGTCATAAGCACAATTCCTGGGATACACCTTAAATAACATAAATCAAAAATGCCTTGATGTGTTTCGCCATCATTTCCAACGACACCACTTCTATCAATGGCAAATAAAACAGATAATTTTTGAAGTGCTATATCATGTATTAATTGATCATAAGCACGTTGTAAAAATGTGGAATAAATAGAAACAACCGGTTTATAACCTCCAATTGATAAACCAGCAGCAAAAGTAACTGCATGTTGCTCGGAAATAGCAACATCAAAATATTGATTAGGGAAAAGACGTGAAAATTGTACCATTCCTGAACCTTCGCACATAGCAGGTGTAATAGCAATTAATTTTTTATCAAATTGAGCCGTTTCACATAACCATGCACCAAATACATCTGAATAGCTCATAGAGTTTGATTTTAAAACATCATCCTGAGGAACTGTATGCCATTTTACAGGATCTAATTCTGCCGGTAAATGACCCTTTCCTTTTTTAGTTAAAAGATGTAAAAAATAAACTCCTTGTTTATTTTTAATATTTTTAAGGATTTTAATAATAGATAAAATATCATGACCATCAAATGGACCTAAATATTTAAAACCTAAACTTTGAAAGATAGAATTGAAACAACAATTTTTTTTTTTAATTTAATAGGATGAGAACTATTTTTTTTATTATTTTTTAAAACATTTAAATGGTTTTGTAAAGCACCTACATTTTTAGAAATAGACATTTCATTATCATTTAATATTACCAGTAAATTAGACTGAACATGCCCTGCATGGTTCATAGCTTCAAACGCCATTCCGGCAGTCATTGCTCCATCTCCAATAACGCAAATAGTTCTTCTATTTCTTCCTTCTTTTTGAGATGCAATAGATAGTCCCAAACCAGCGCTAATAGAAGTAGAAGAATGACCAACACTTAAAACATCATAAATGCTTTCTGCTCTACAAGGAAATGAATGTAATCCATTTTTTTTTCTAATACTCTGAATTTGGTGCATTCTTCCAGTAAGTATTTTATGAGGATATGCCTGATGACCTGTATCCCATAATAAATTATCAAAGGGAGTATTATAAATATAGTGTAATGCTACTGTAATTTCAATTACTCCTAATCCAGAAGCTACATGACCTTTAGGGGAATACGATGCATCTAATAAGTATTCACGTAATTCCATGCACAATTTAGACAATTGTTTAGTAGACAATAATCGTAAATTTTTTACTGAATTAGCAAACGACAAAATAGGGTATTTTTTAAAATTAAAGCTCATTAAAATGCTCATTTTTTAAATTTGTTAAATTGTATTAATTATGAATTTAATTAATATTTCTAATGTACTTATATTGAATTTTTTTTTTAAATCCCGCAAAGCAAAAAACGCTTCTTGATATAATTTTTTTATTTTTTCATATGATTGATCTAATCCGAATTTAAAGGGATATGTATAAATTCTTGAATTGCTTTTTTTAAATTTTTTAACATCACTTTTAAAATCAATAATATCATCTTGAATTTGAAAAGCTAAACCAATAGCTATAGAAAAACGATCTAAAGTTGATAAAGTTGTTTTAGAAAAATACTTAGAAGAAAGATAAGCTAAACGTACAGACGATCGAATTAAAAATGCGGTCTTGTATAAATTTATTTTTTCTAATTTATTTGTACTTTTTCCTGCTCTTAAATCTAATACTTGACCCATACACATACCAGAAAACCCAATTGAGTTAGAAAGTTCAGAAATCATTTTTAAACGCTTATAATAAGATACACCAGGCATTGATCTAGATGAGAGAATATTAAAAGAAAGACTCTGAAAAGCATCTCCGGCAATTAAGGAAACATCTTCACCATATCTTTTATGGCAGGTAAGTTTTCCTCTTCTAAAATCGTCGTTATCCATACATGGTAAATCATCATGGATTAAAGAATATAAATGAATGCATTCAACAGCCAAAGATATTGAATCAAGAGTAATGATATTAACTTTAAACATTGTTCCAAAAACATATATTAAACATGGACGTATTCGCTTTCCACCTGAAACAATGCTGTATTTAATAGATTCTAAAAGAACAGAATTCTGAAAAGGTAATTTTCTTATCATCTTTAACAATTTTTTATTTATACGATGTCTATACATTTCGCATAAATTAATAGAATTCATTTTACAACGCCTAATTAAGATAATTAATTTTTTTGAGTTTTATTTTATAAAAACATTATAATATATAATGTTAATCTAAAAAATATAAAAAAAAGTGTTTTATAATTTATATTTTTATTTATTCATTAAAATAACCAAATTAACTGAAAAAACTAACCATTAACCAAAATAAAACAAACAACGTTTCTAATAAAAATATCTCAGAAACATCAAAAAAACTACACAACCACCCGCTCAACACACCTCCAAAAAAAACACCTAAAAACTGACTAGTGGAATAAATACTCATCACTCTACCCCTACTGCTTATTGGTGCTTCTTTATTTAAAAATGAAGGGAAAAATACTTCAAGTAAATTAAAAGCAATAAAAAACAATTGTAATGAACATATTAAAACAAAAAGATTTTTGTTACACGCGTGCAATATAAAAAAAGAACAAAAAATAAAAAAAATACATATTTCAATAATGTTTTTTAAAATGCGTTTAGATTTTAAAAAAAACACAACAAAAAACAAAAAAATAAAAGAAGACGCAATAATGCTTAAATATACTTTCCAATGATTATTTAAAGATAATCCAGACAATATAAGTTGATGAGGTATAATCATAAAGTTTATCATTAATAAACAATGAAGACAAAATATACCTAAATAACACCTAAAAATTTTACTTCTGACAAAAAAAATTGATGATTTTTTAGATGAACAATATTGATTTTTTTGTAACTCTATATTTTTTGATTCAGGGATAAAAAAAATAACAGTAAAAATACATAGAACTGAAAAAAATACAGATATCCAAAAAATTGAAAAAAATCCAAAATATTCAAAAACCAATGGACCAGAAACAATAGAAAATAAAAAAGAAAGAGCAAAGCTGGCTCCTATTGCAGATATAGCTTTAACACGATGTTCTTCTCTGATTAAATCAGATAGCAAAGCCATTAAAACTCCAGATATAGCCCCAGATCCTTGTATAGCTCTGCCGACAATAATGCCCCAAATGGAATCAGTATCAGCGGCTATAAAACTTCCAATTAAAAACATCAGTAAACCTAATATAATTAATCTTTTTCTACCAAATTTATCAGATAAAATTCCATATGGAACTTGAAAAATAACTTGAGTAATTCCATAAATTCCAATTGATAAACCAACTAAAAAATGACTTCCATCTTTAAAAGACATACCGTATTCACTTAAAACAGGAAGAACCATGAACATTCCTAACATTCTAAATAAAAAAACAACAAAAAGACTGAATGTGACTTGTAATTCTATAAAATTCATCTTATAATTTTTCATTGTTTGCTCAATTCATATAAAGTTTGTGTTTATTGTAACGTCTTTAGGAAAATAAAAATGAAAGATGCTATTAATAAAAATTTATTTAAACATAAAAAAATTGAAACAGATCCAGAAGGATATCTTAAAAAAACTAAAGATTGGAATATTATTTTAGCTAGAGAAATAGCTGAAAAAGAAAATATTTTTTTAAAAAAAGATCACTGGAAAGTTATAAACTTTGTTCGAAATTTTTATTTAAAATTTAATACTACTCCCTCTATGAGAATGCTTATTAGAAGTATTAAATTAGAAATAGGAGAAAAAAAAAGCAACAGTATTTATTTACATAAATTATTTCCTCAAGGCCCAGCTAAACAGGCCAGTAAAATTGCTGGTATACCTAAACCCGTAAAATGTCTATAATTAAAATATAAAATCTAAAGAAATCAAAAAATTAAACATAACAACAACTACAATTGAAAAATAAAATAACTGCAAAGAATTTTTATGATTCTCTTTGTTTCTATTGTTTAAATTAACAAATGATAAATATAACCAAAAAAAATCAATTATAAATAAAAAAAATAAACATTTATCACTAATATAGTTCAGTATTTTCAATATGATATTAGAAATAATAAAACCGACTATATAATACACAATATGTTTTTTAGTTAAATAAACTCCTTTTATTACTGAAAAAACTGGAATTTTTGCGTTTTTATAATCATTTAATCTAAAAATGGAAATAGAATAAAAATGAGCCATTTGCCAAAATACAAAAGTAATGAAAAACAATACAGCACATAAATTTATATTGTTTGTAGCTGCCGTATGACCAATGACTGAAGGAATAGATCCTGAAAAACTTCCTACAAAAGTTGAATATATTGAATTTCTTTTATATATTAACGTGTATAAAAACACGTAAACTAAAAAACCAAAAACTGATAAAAACATTGATAAATAATTCACTAAATAACCTAATATAAAAACTCCAATTATCCCCAAAAATAAACTAAAAATTATAGCATTTATAGGTTTTATTAATTTTCTAGCTAAAACTCTATTTTTAGTTCTTTTCATTTTTTGATCTATATCAAAATCTATTAGATTGTTTAAAACACAGGCAGAAGCCATTACTAAAGACGTACCTAAAATTGTATTTAAAAATAAAAACGGACTAAATTTTATATGAGAAGAAAATAAAAAACCACCCATTATTAAAATTATATTACCAAATATAATACCTGGTTTAATTATTTCACAGTAATGCTTAATAGAAATTATCATATTTAAGTATCTTTAAAAAATTATCGTATGATGATTTAAATTCCACATAATCCATATCGAACCAAATAATACAATAAATAATATTATTAACGTAAATAATAAAGATACTATATTCCATTGATTTTTTTTAGATGGATTTAAATCTAAAAAACACAAAAAATGAATTACAATTTGAATTAAACATGAAGATAATATAACTATATAAGTTATTTTTTTAGAAAATAACTCATTAATTACAGACAAAAATGAAATTGCTGTAAATACAGCAGAAAATAAAAAACCAAAAATATAATATTTAATTTCTCTGTGACAATTTTTTAATAATGGAAAAAAATTATTCATAAAATAGCCTCATTTAAATAAACAAAAGTAAACACACAAATCCATATAATATCCAAGAAATGCCAAAACAAACTCAAACATAAAATACGAGTATGAACTGAATTAGTTACACCCGATATTATAGTTTGAAAAAAAATAAATAACATAAAAATTAAACCTAAAACAACGTGTGCTCCATGAATACCCACTAAAGAAAAAAAAGAAGATAACAAAGCATTTTGATTAGGACCTAAGTCATTAACAATAAGTTTATAAAATTCATTAATTTCCATTGTAATAAAGCATATACCTAAAATAAAAGTTATTATTAAATATACAAAAATCATTATAGTATTTTTTTGTTTAGCAGATATAACTATCATTCCACATGACAGTGAACTTAATAAAAGAACAATTGTCTCTAAAAATACATCAAACAAATTTAAAATTTTATAACTGAAATGAAAAGATGAACTGGAATGAGCAACAACATATACCGCAAACAAAACTGAAAACATTATGCAATCGCTCATAAGATACAACCATAATCCAAGTAATTTATTATTTTTAGACTGCTTCTTATGAAAATTATGCACAGTATTTGAATTAATGCATTTTATTTTTTTTTCTATCATTTTACTCTCACTTTAAAAATATTTTTAAAATTTTGATTTTTCTATTTTTTCAATTTCATCTATAGATATATTATATTCAAGGTCTTTTTTAAGACTATAAAAAAACAAACTTAAGATAATAGAAAAAAAAGAAAAAATACATAACCAATTAATATGCCATACCGCTGCAAAACCAAAAAATAATGCAAAAATGCTAATAAAAAAACCAAATCCTGTATTTTTAGGTATACAAATTTCTTTATAATTTTTTTGATTATATCTTTTTTCTTGAAATTGTTTATGAAACCAAAAATCATCTTTATATTTAATATTTGGAATAATTGCAAAATTATATATAGGAGCAGGTGAAGATGTAGACCATTCTAAAGTTCTTCCATCCCATGGATCTCCAGTAGTATCTAAATAAAATTTACGATCTTTTATTGAAACCCAAAACTGTACAATTTGACAAATAATTCCTATTCCAATTAAAATAGCTCCAAAAGCGGAAATAGACAACAATAGATGAAATTCTGGATTAATGTCTTGACTTAACCTGCGTGTCATTCCCATAAAACCTAAGAAATAAAGAGGCATAAAAGCAATAAAAAAACCTATAATCCAAAACCAAAAAGCACGCTTACCCCATTTTTCATTTAAAATAAAACCAAAAAGTTTAGGAAACCAATAAGTGATTCCAGAAAAACATCCAAAAACAACTCCTCCGATAATTACATTATGAAAATGAGCGACTAAAAATAAACTATTATGTAATATAAAATCAGCTGGAGGAACTGAAAGTAAAACGCCTGTCATCCCTCCAATAGAAAACGTAACTAAAAATCCAATAGTCCATAACATGGAAGAATGCATTTGAACGCGACCTTGATACATAGTAAATAACCAATTAAAAATTTTTACTCCAGTAGGAATAGCTATGATCATTGTAGTTATACCAAAAAATGCATTTACATCAGCCCCTGCGCCCATTGTAAAAAAATGATGCAACCAAACAACAAAAGATAAAATAGTAATAGCCAATGTTGCCCATACTAAAGAAGTGTATCCAAATAAAGTTTTTTTTGAAAAAGTAGCAACTACCTCTGAAAAAACACCAAAAGCCGGTAAAATTAAAATATATACTTCTGGATGCCCCCAAATCCATATTAAATTAACATACATCATTGCGTTTCCACCTAGATCATTAGTGAAAAAATGAAAATCAAAATAACGATCTAAAGTTAAAAAAATCAAAGTCATAGTTAAAACAGGAAAAGAGATAATAATTAAAATATTCGTGCACAGAGACGTCCAAGTAAAAACAGGCATTTTAAAAAAGTTCATCCCTGGAGCTCTCATTTTTAAGATAGTTACTAAAAAATTAATACCTGTTAATGTAGTTCCAATTCCTGCGATTTGCAGACTCCAAATCCAGTAATCAACTCCAACACCTGGGCTGTATTTAATTTCAGATAGCGGCGGATAAGATAACCAACCTGTTTCAGCAAATTCTCCTATTCCTAAGGATAAAGTAATTAATACTGCGCTGCTTGCATTTAACCAAAAACTTAAATTATTAAGAAACGGAAAAGCTACGTCACGAGCTCCAATTTGTAATGGAACGACTAAATTCATCAATCCGATCACAAATGGCATGGCTACAAAAAAAATCATTATTACGCCATGAGCAGTAAATATTTGATCATAATGATGAGATGGTAAAAATCCTTTACAACCAGATGACGAAATAACTTGTTGTGTGCGCATTAAAAGTGCATCAGCAAAACCTCTAAAAAGCATAATAAAAGCAAGAATTCCATACATAATAGATATTTTTTTATGATCAACTGTAGTGACCCACTCAGACCATAAATAATTCCATTTTTTATAATAAGTAAGCCCTGAAGCAATGCTTATTCCAATAAAAATTATTAAACTATATGTAACCATAATAATTGGTTCATCATAAGGTATCGCATTTAATGTTAATTTTCCCAACATTTTTTATTCCTCATAATTAAAAATTAAAACAATTTTTTAAAAATTTTATTTTTAAATTTTTTTTGTTTTATCATGAAATTGATGAATTATTTCATCAAACAAATTTTTTTTAACATCTGAAAAATATTCTATAAAATTGTTCTCACTTGGATCAGATATAATTTTAAAATTTTTTTTTGTGTTTATTTTTTTATTCGAATTTTGAATTTTTTTTACCCATCTCATAAATTCTTTATTTTTTGATACGCATAAAACAGTGAATTTCATGTTAGAAAAACCTTTCCCGCTATAATTAGATGATATTCCCTTGTATTTTCCAGAGTAATTAGAAATTAAATTTAATTGAGTTGTCATACCAGGCATGGCATATACTTGACTACCTAAGGATGGAATAAAAAAGGAATTCATAACAGAATTCGAAGTAATTCTAAAAATAACAGGATGATTTATAGGAAATACAATTTCATTAATAGTTGCAATATTATATTCCGGATAAATAAACAACCATTTCCAATCCAAAGCAATAACATCAATTTTTATTGAAGAATTTTTAGATTCTATTGGTTTTTTTGGATCTAATTCGTGACTAGAATTCCATGATAAAAATGCTAAAAAAAATATAATTAAAATAGGAATAGTCCAAACTGTAATTTCAATTTTTTTTGAATCAGACCAATTTGGCTTATAAATTTGATTTTGATTGGAAGCTTTATATTTTATTGAAAAATATATTGTCATAAAAATTACTGGAACAATTACTAAGAGCATTATAATAAATACTGTTAATATCAGCGATCTCTCCTTTATAGCAACTAATCCATGGGGATTTAATAATACACTATCGCAACCATTTAACAAAAAAACAACAGAAATCAAAAATATTTTTTTTAAATAATTGTTAAAATTTATATATTTCATTTAATAACCTCAAATTACAATAGTGTTTATTTTGTAATTAAAATAGTATCCTATTTAATATTTTATTACATGTGAAACTATGATTAAAAGTGTTATTTATTAGAATAGTTATTTTAATTATATATATTCAAAAAATAATAAATGCTTTAGGGAAATAATTGAATTTTTTATAAAAAATTGATAAAATTTAATCTTTTAATTTTACGTTTAAATTTTAAGTCTCTATTGTTGGATTTTATTGTAAAATTTTTAGAATTAAATAAATTTAAAATTTATTTTTAAAAAATAAAAATATTTTTTGAAAATGTGTTATTTTACTTTTCTAGAAAATAGAGGATATAAAACGTATTAATAATGCTAAAAAAAATAAAAAAATTTTTAATATCTCAAATGAAAATTGTTGATATTGAAATTTATAACGATAGCAATTTACATTACCATTCAAAAAAATGCCTAACGCACTTAAGATTACTGATTATTAGTGACGATTTTGTAAATCAAACATCAGTTTTTAGACATCAAAAAATTTTTTTAATGCTACAAAAAGTGAATAAAAAAAAAATATATTCAATAACACTTTACACTTACACTTTAAGTGAATGGAAAGATAAAAAAAATAAAAAAATCCATTGTATACAATGTTTTAAAAAAAGAAAAAATTACTTTTTATAAACTATATTCCAAAAGATAAAACATTAAAAAATTTATTTTTTAAGGTTATTAATTTTATTAATGAATATTTAAAAACCATATAATTGAATTAAATATAACGTTCACTAAAATAAATAAAAATTGTATGTAAGAAAACATCTCAAATTAACTAATTAATATGATTTATTTTAAGGTAAAATCAAGATGAAATTTTTTTTGGAAAAAAACAAAGATGCAGGTTATCGTGTCACAATTGAAATTCCAGAAACAATAGTTAAACAGACTGTTTACAAAGAACTTTACAGAATCAGTAAAAATGTAAATATTAATGGATTTAGAAAGGGAAAAGTTCCTATTAATATCATACAAAAAAAATATGGCAACACAGTGCATTATGATGTATTCAACAAAATGATGCAAAAATATTTTTACAAGTTCATTCAACAAAAAAAAATAAAAATTATAGGATCTCCGAAATATGAGATATCTGAAAATTTACAGGATCAAAAAAATTTAAAATATTCTGTAATTTACGAACTTTATCCGAATGTTAATATCGAAGATATCAATCTTATAAAAGCTCCAAAAATAATAGTACCAATTTCAGATGAAGAAATTAAAGAACAAATTAAAAAAAATAAAGAAAATATTATAGTATGGAATAAAGTAAATCGCACTATTAAAAATAATGATCGTGTAACTATTAATTATCAGATTTACGATAATAAAAAAGAAATAACAAAATTTAGAGCAGAAAATGTTACGTTTATTATCTCTAATAACACTTTTGTGTCTTTGTTAAATCAAAAATTAATAAATCATTATACTGACGATATTCTTTTTTTTAAAATAAAATTTTCTGATTTTCATCCAGAACAAGATCTTCAAAAAAAAGACATTACGTTTAAAGTGTATATTAAAAAAGTTGAAGAAAAACAAATACTAAAAAATAATAAAACATCTCAAGATAGCATTGAATTAAATCAATTTATCGAATTAAATTACAAAAAAATTAAAGACAATTTAGTTCAAAAAATAAAAATTCTTTCTGAAAATTACTTAAAAAATCAAATTATAAAAAAATTAATCCAAAAAAATTCAATCAAAATACCTTTGACATTATTAAAAGAAGAAATAAAATTTTTAAAAAACAAATATATAAAAGAATATAAAGAAAAAAAACACAGCATTCTTGAAGAAGAATATCATAATGATATTGGGGCTAAAGCTAGAGATAAAATTCATATTAATTTAATTATTCAAAAAATTATTACTGATAACAAAATTGTATCGAATCCAATAGAAATACAATCACTTGTTCAACAAATATCTAAATGTTCGAAAAAACCATCAGAAATTATTAATTTTTGTAAAAAAAATAAAGATTTAATAGATATTATTAAAAATATAGAGTTAGATAGAAAAATTATGAGTTTCTTATTAAAAAAAATTAAAATTTATAAAAAATATTTAACTCTCGAAGAAGCAATTAATTTTAAATGGATAAATAATATTACATTATTTGAATGAAATTTAACATAATCATGTTTTACTATTTAATTAAAAAAAATCTAAATAAAATTCTATAAATCGTTTTAAACTAAAATATCACAACCAAATCTATCATATAAAAAATTAATAGCATTATTAAAAAATTTAATATTAATTATTTTAAAATATTTAATATTTTTAGGAAAAAATATGCTGAATAATCAAAGAAAAATAAAAGAATCTTATTCAACAATAATCCCTACAGTTGTGGATCAAAATTCTAGAGGGGAACGTTCATATGACATATATTCTCGTTTATTAAAAGAACGAATAATTTTTATAACAGGTGTCATCGAAGATAATATGGCTAATAACATTATAGCCCAAATACTCTTTCTTGAATCTGAAAACACAACAAAAGATATATTTTTATACATTAATTCTCCGGGAGGAATTATTACCTCAGGAATGTCTATTTATGACACTATACAGTTTGTTAAACCAGATGTCAGTACTATTTGCTTAGGTCAAGCCTGTTCCATGGCTGCTTTTTTATTGACTTGTGGGAAAAAAGGAAAAAGATTTTGTTTACCAAATTCAAGAATAATGATTCATCAACCGTTAGGTGGTTATCAAGGACAGGCTTCCGACCTTGTTATTCATACTCGTGAAATAATAAAAATGAAAAAAAAACTTATTCAATTAATGGCACTTCATACTGGAAAAACAGCAAAAAAAATTGAAAAAGACACAGAAAGAGATTGTTTTATGTCAGCTGAAGAATCCATTAAATACGGTTTAATTGATTGCATTTTAACCAGTCGATAATACAACGACATTAATTTGATAAATTTTATATGACTTATACAATAGAAAAAATACAATAGAATCTATTTACTCAAAAAATAAAAAAGTTATTAAAAAGAGAGGATGCATGAAAGATAAGAGTAAAGATGATTCTAAAAAATTGCTTAATTGCTCTTTTTGTGGAAAAAATCAACAAGAAGTGAAAAAATTAATTGCTGGATTATCAGTTTACATATGTGATGAGTGCATTAAATTATGTAATGATATTATTCTTAAAGAAGTTTATAATAATGAAAAAAAAGAAAAAAAATATCAAAAAAAAATTTTACCTAAACCCAATGAAATCAAAAAATATCTTGATAATTATGTAATTGGACAAGAACATACAAAAAAAATATTATCTGTTGCTGTTTACAATCACTATAAACGTCTTCAAAATATCCAAAAAAATATAGATGAAGTAGAGCTGGATAAAAGTAATATTTTATTAATTGGACCTACTGGAAGCGGAAAAACACTGTTAGCTGAAACACTAGCTAGATTATTAGAAGTGCCTTTTGCAATCGCAGATGCAACTACTTTAACAGAAGCTGGTTATGTAGGAGAAGATGTTGAAAACGTAATACAGAAATTACTACAAAAATGCAAATATGATGTAAAAAAAGCAGAATTAGGAATTATTTACATAGATGAAGTGGATAAAATTTCAAAAAAATCTGAAAATCTTTCTATTACTAGAGATGTTTCTGGAGAGGGAGTGCAACAGGCTTTATTAAAATTAATTGAAGGAACTCTAGCTTCTGTACCTCCTCAAGGAGGACGAAAACATCCTCAACAAGAATTCTTACAAGTTAATACAAAAAATATTTTATTTATATGCGCAGGGTCTTTTTTAGGATTATCTGGAATTATTTCGAAAAGACTAGATAAAAAAACAGAGATAGGATTTAATGCAGTTATAAAAAATACAGAAATCAAAAAAATAAAAGACATTTTCTTAAAGCAAGTAGAACCAAAAGATTTAATAAAATTTGGACTCATACCTGAATTTATTGGTCGTTTACCCATAATTACTACATTAAATGAACTGACAGAAAATGCATTAGTAAAGATACTTTGCAATCCTAAAAACGCTTTAATTAAACAGTATCAAACACTATTTAAATTAGAAAAAGTAAAATTAGAATTCGATAAAGAATCTATTGTTGCTATTGCGAAAAAAGCTATGTTAAAAAAAACCGGGGCTCGTGGATTAAGATCCATAGTTGAAACAATTTTATTAGATATAATGTATGAATTACCGTCAATGACTAATGTAACAAAAATATTAATTAATGCATCAGTCGTTAATAATAATGCGCATCCTGAAATAATATATGAAAAACATAAAATATAGAAAGTATTAGATGAACAAAAAATAAATTTTAGTAATTAAAATTTTTTTTTATTCTCATCTTTTAACATTTAGTATGATTTAACCATTCCTAAAAAACTTATCTAATTGTAGATGTAATTTTATATTTTATTGCATCTTATAGTTTTCTAATAAATAAATAACGGAAATTCAAATAAGAGAGAGCTCTATGAATTCTGAGCGTTCTGAACGCATTAAAATTCCTGTTTTACCATTAAGAGACGTAGTCGTCTATCCTCATATGGTAATTCCATTGTTCGTAGGTCGAAAAACATCAATTAAATGCATTGAAACATCTATGAACAATGATAAAAAAATTATGCTGATTGCACAAAAAGACGCAGCTAAAGATGAACCTTCTACGAATGATTTATTTAAAATAGGTACCATTAGTTCAATTTTACAAATGTTGAAATTACCAGACGGTACAGTAAAAGTATTAGTCGAAGGTTTGCAACGTGCTTGCATTAAAAATTTAATAAACAATAATCATCATTTTATAGCAGAAGTTGATTTAATTGTTTCAAGAGACGTTTTGAATAAAGAAAAAGAAGTGCTAATTCGAACAACAATCAATCAATTTGATTCTTACATAAAATTAAATAAAAAAATACCGTCAGAAATATTAAATACACTTAATAATATTAAAAATTTAGAAAAATTAGCTGATACAATAGCAGCTCACATGCCATTAAAAATAAAAGATAAACAATCAGTATTAGAAATTGTTAACATTAACGAAAGATTAGAATTTTTAATGGCAATCATGGAAACGGAAATAGATTTATTACAAGTAGAAAAAAGAATTCGAAATCGTGTTAAACAACAAATGGAAAAAAGTCAAAGAGAATATTATCTGAATGAACAAATAAAAGCAATCCAAAAAGAACTAGGTGACATAGATGAAATCCCAGATGAAAACAAAATTTTAAAAGAAAAAATTAAAGCTTCAAAAATGACGAAAGAAGCTAAAGAAAAAACAGAATCTGAACTTCAGAAGTTAAAAATGATGCCTTCTATGTCAGCAGAAGCAACAGTTGTACGAAGCTATATTGATTGGATGATACAAGTACCTTGGAGCCTTAGGACAAAAACTAAAAAAAATCTTAGCCAAGCCAAAAAAATTCTTGATACAGACCATTTTGGACTTGAAAATGTTAAAGATCGAATACTAGAATATTTAGCAGTACAAAGTCGAACCAATAAAGTCAAAGGTCCTATTTTATGTTTAATCGGGCCTCCTGGTGTAGGAAAAACATCATTAGGAAAATCAATCGCTAGATCTACAGGAAGAAAATATGTTAGAATGGCTTTAGGTGGCATAAGAGATGAAGCCGAAATAAGAGGTCATAGACGCACATATATAGGATCAATGCCAGGAAAAATAATTCAAAAAATGGCAAAAGCAAAAGTTAAAAATCCTTTATTTTTGTTAGATGAAATTGATAAAATATCATGTGATATCAGAGTAGATCCCGCATCCGCATTATTAGAAGTGTTAGATCCTGAACAAAACGTTAATTTTAATGATCATTATTTAGAAGTTGATTATGATCTTTCAGATGTTATGTTCGTAGCAACCTCAAATTCTATGAATATCCCATCTCCACTACTTGATAGAATGGAAATAATTCGATTATCTGGATATACTGAAAATGAAAAGTTAAACATAGCTAAAAAATATTTATATCCCAAACAATTAGAAAGAAATGCACTGAAACAAAATGAACTAACAATTAGCGACTGCGCTATTATTAGTATAATTCAGTATTATACTCGAGAAGCTGGAGTTCGAAGTTTAGAAAGAGAAATATCAAAAATATGTCGAAAAGTAGTAAAAAATCTACTTTTGAAAAAATCAATAAAAACAGTAAAAATAACCCAAAAAAACTTAAAAAAATTTTTAGGCATTAAGCGTTTCGATTATGGAAGAGTAAATATTTCTAACCAAATCGGACAAGTGATGGGTCTTGCATGGACTGAAGTTGGTGGAGAATTATTGACTATTGAAAGCGCTTGTGTAATTGGAAAAGGAAAATTAACTTATACAGGATCTCTTGGAGAAGTAATGCAAGAATCTATTCAAGCAGCTCTGACTGTAGTTCGTTCTCAAGCTAATAGATTAGGGATAAAAAAAGACTTTAATGAAAAAAATGACATTCATGTTCATGTTCCAGAAGGAGCTACACCAAAAGATGGTCCAAGTGCTGGAATTGCTATGTGTACAGCTATCGTCTCTTCTTTGACAAATAATCCTATTAAGTCAGATGTTGCTATGACAGGAGAAATTACACTTCAAGGAAAAATACTGCCCATTGGAGGATTGAAAGAAAAATTACTAGCTGCTCATAGAGGGGGCATTAAAAAAGTTTTAATACCATACGAAAATAAGCGTGATTTAGAAGAAATTCCTAAAAATATTATTGACGGATTAATTATTTATCCAGTACAGCACATTCAAGAAGTTCTAAAATTAACATTAGAAAATTCTCCGTATAATTAGTTAGAATACATTACAAAAAACTTGGCTGACATAAAAATGTCAGCCTTTCTCATTGAACTAGAAGTAAATTTTTTATTTATTACTATTTTCAAAACTATATGGAATTGTTAGATGATGATGAAAAGTATAAAATCAAGATCAAACCGTATTATAGTAAAGTGCATATTAGGAATAATAATTTTGTCATTAATATTAAGCACTATGAATGGTTTTTTTTATAAAGATCTTGAGAACTATGCCGCACAAGTTAATGGAGAAAATATAAGTTTAAAAACACTACAAAATATGTATCTTATTGAACGATTAAATCAAAAAAAAATGTTAGGAACAAATTTTTCAAAAATTGAAAATAACCAACAAATCAAACAAGAAACATATAACTATGTTTTATCTCAGCTAATCAATAATGTTCTTTTAGAACAATATGCTAAAAAAATGAAATTTCAGATAGAAGATGAAACAATTAAAAAAACGATATTAAACGCTTCTATTTTTCAAAAAAATAAAAAATTTGATGAAAAAAAATATTTACAATATCTTTCATCTATGAATTTAAGAGATGATGAATATATTAATATTATCAAAAGAAAAGTTAACGCTGATAATTTTATTCATACTATTAGTAATACTGATTTTATTTTAGAAAATGAAAAAAAATATATTATAAAGCTGTTGTCTCAAAAAAGAAAAATTAGAACAACAGTATTAAATAGCAATTTATTTATTAATAAACAAAATATAAGCTATCAAGAAGCATTTAACTATTTTCAAAAAAATAAAAATCTCTTCTATATTCCAGAAAAATTTAAAATGAGTTATGTTAGACTGACACCTAAAATTTTTAAAATAAAATGCAATGAAAAAGAAATTCAAAATTGGTATATTAAACATAATAAACGTTATTTCACCGAAGAAAAAAGAAAATATGGTATTATTCAAATAAAAGACAAAAATGAAGCATCTTTACTGCTATCTCAAATAAATACGCCAGAAGATTTTTCAAGAATTGCTAAAACAAAATCAATTGATCCTATTTCTTCTAAAAAAGGAGGAGATATTGGATGGATGTCAATCCATTCGATTCCCAACGAAATTCAACAAGCTCATTTATGTAAAAAAAATCAAATATCTAATGTCATTCCTTTTAATAATGAATTCTTAATAATTAAACTAATTGATATCATTCCTAGTCAAAAAAAAAACCTATCTAAAGTTTATCAAACTATTAAAAACGAAATAAAAAATAAAAAATCATTAGATTTATATCATAAATTAAAAAACAAAATAAAAGAAATTACAAAAAATAACCCTGATAAACTTGATATTATTATACAAAAGATTAATTTAAAACCTATAAAGACCGATTGGTTTG
Source organism: Buchnera aphidicola (Muscaphis stroyani) (assembly GCF_005080865.1). Taxonomy (NCBI): domain Bacteria; kingdom Pseudomonadati; phylum Pseudomonadota; class Gammaproteobacteria; order Enterobacterales; family Erwiniaceae; genus Buchnera; species Buchnera aphidicola. Next base: position 508,270 of record NZ_CP034861.1, read on the forward strand.
ATAAAAATTCTATACCGATATCATTAAATACACCTATACTCAAGTCAAAAATTTTTAAAACATTATTAATACAAAAAGAAAAAAAAAATAAATCTTATTCAAATTTAATTGTTTTAAAAAAACATCAATCATTTTTAATAAATTTAACAAAATATCAAAAAAAACAAATAAAAAAATTTGAAAATGTAAAAGATGAAATTATAAAAAAAATAAAAAAAATAAAAGCGATAGAAGAAACTAATAAAAATGCAAAAAAAATTGTTTTAGATTTAAAAAAAGGAAACAAAAATTTATTAAAAAAATTTAATTTATTTTTTAATAAATCAGAAATTATATCAAGATATGATAACAATGACATTTCAGAATTTATTTTTTCATTACCACATCCAAACAAAAAACAAAAAATATATGATACATTTCAAGATGAAAATAAAAATAGCGTTATTGTCGCTTTTGAAAGAATTTATTATGATGATTTTTCTGATGAAGAAAAAAATATTATTGTTAAATACTTGGAAAAAAATAACAAAGAAACTACGTTTTATTCTATTCTTAAAAATCTTTATCAAAAATCCAAAGTTATATATAAAAAATAAAGAAAATTCAACTTCTTTTAAGTAAACCATTTTCAAACATACAAATTAGACCTTTAACTCCTCAATCATATGTAATGTTATAATCAAAAAATCAATTTTATTAATACCGGAGAACGCTAAACTGAGTTTATGATGATATACATACATAGATGATAAATTAAAAAACAAAATATTTTGATTTAAAAACGCGCTTAATAAAGATTTATTTAAAGAATAAAGATCATTTAATAACATTTTATTGTTCGTTAAATTGATAATGAACATATCTTTATACATAAAACACCTAAAAACGTGTATTATTTCATCTCAATTTTTGAAATAAAAAATAAACAGCATAAATTTTAAATCAATACAATTAATTTTAAGTTAAAAGTTATTCAATAAACTTTATTATGTGAATTAACACAATAAATTAAACATGTTTTTTAAATTTTAACTGTTACCGAAAAATTATTTTTTTCATTTTTTATAGTTTTAATATATTTTTTAAAAAAAATTTTTGATGATAAAAGATAAAAACAAATTTCAGGTTTAAAAAAAACTATAATATGAAACATACATTTACCAATACTTAACTTTTAGGATTTTTCGTGAGATTGTTTAATCAATTAAAATGGTATTTTATAAGAGAATGGAAACGATATTTAGGAGCAATTTTATTATTATTAACAATCGCCATTTTGCAATTATTACCACCTAAAATTGTTGGAATTTTAATAGATTTAATCATAAAAAATAAAAAAAATGGAATAGAAATATTACCATGGATTTCCATCATATTTTTTGTAGCTATTACTGTATATATATTACGCTATTTATGGAGGGTATTGCTATTTGGAGCATCTTATCAATTAGCCACTGAACTTCGAGTAAAATTGTACTCTTATCTCAGCCAACAAAGTCAAGAGTTTTTTTTAATGAATAGAACTGGAGATTTAATGGCTAGAGCTACAAATGATGTTGATCGAGTTGTCTTTGCCGCAGGAGAAGGTGTTCTCACTCTTGTAGATTCTTTAGTAATGGGGCTGTCTGTTTTAATAATAATGAGTACTCAAATTAATTTTTTATTAACAATGATTGCCTTAATACCCATGCCTGTTATGGGAATCTTAATTAAGCAATATGGAAAAAAACTGCATCATAGTTTTCTAAATGCTCAATCAGCTTTTGCTTCTTTGAATAATCAAACACAAGAAATACTGACAAGTATTCGAATGATTCGATCTTTTGGATTAGAAAAGAATCAATTAGATAAATTTTATGCTATTGTTAATAAAACAGGCCGGAAAAATATGCAAGTTGCGAAAATAGATGCACGTTTTGATCCGGTAATTTATCTTTCAGTCGCTTGTTCTAATTTATTATCTGTTATAGGAGGAGGATGGTTAGTATGGAACAATCAAATCACAATAGGACAATTAACTAGTTTCATAATGTATCTTGGTTTAATGATTTGGCCAATGTTAGCATTAGCATGGATGTTTAACATCGTTGAACGAGGAAGCGCTGCTTGGGATAGAATTAATTCACTCCTGAATTTAAAATTATCTATAAAAGACGGAGACAAATTAATTTCTTCTTCGCCCGGAATATTAAAGATTAATATTAATTTATTTATTTATCCAAAAAATAATATTCCATCTTTAAAAAATATTAATATTATTTTAAAACCAGGAAAAACCTTAGGAATTTGCGGTCCTACAGGGTCAGGAAAAAGTACTTTATTAAAATTGATTCAACGTCAATTTAACATTACAGATGGAGATATAATTTACCATTCTCACTCAATTTCAGAATTAAAAATACATCAATGGAGAAGTAAGATTGCAGTTGTAAATCAAACTTCATTTCTATTTTCAGACAGCATCTATAACAATATTTCTTTAGGAAAACCAAGAGCCACTTATAAAGAAATTGAAACTGTTTCTAAAATAGCTGATATTCATAAAGACATTATTAGTTTTCCAGATGGATATAAAACTGAAGTTGGAGAAAGAGGTGTAATGCTTTCTGGTGGACAAAAACAAAGGATTTCTATTGCTCGTGCGTTATTATTAAATGCAGAGATATTAATATTAGATGATGCTTTATCTGCCGTTGACGGCGCAACTGAAAATAAAATTCTCAAAAACATTAACAATTGGAAGAAAAACAATCATTCTTTCATTGTTACTGCTCATCGCTTATCTTCGTTAATTAAATTAGATGAAATTATAGTTATTAAAGATGGATTAATAATACAAAGAGGAAATCATTTATCTTTAATTCAAGAAAAAAATTGGTACAGATCTATGTATAATTATCAAAAATTAGAAATCAAACTTGAGGATCAACAAAATCTAAGTGAAAACTTATAATATCGATTATTTAATAGAATTTTGGCCAATTTTAAAAAGATTAATAAAATATGTAACACCGTGGAAAAAAACACTAATATTAGCATTTTTTTTTCTTTTAGGTGGTTCAATTTCTGAAGTTTTAGGGCCTATTTTAATAAGCTATTTTATTAATAATATTTTATCTCAACATCAATTGCATTTGAAATTAACATTGATTATTGTGTTTGTTTTTTTAACTTTGCAAATAATATCAGTTTTTTTGAATTATTTTCAGAGCATCTTATTCAATAAAATTGCTGTTAGGGTAATTAATAAATTAAGAAAAGATGCAATGAATGCTGCATTAAATCAACCAATTAACCAATTTGACTGTCAACCTATTGGTCAAATAATTTCTAAAGTAACAAATGATACAGAAGCTATTAAAGATTTATATGATACTGTTATTCCATCTTTATTTAAAAGTATTACACTAATTTTTATGATATTATTTGCAATGTTTACTCTTGAATGGCACATGGCGATTATAGCTACATTTATTTTTCCGTTAATTATTACAATTATGTTAGTATATCAATATTATAGTACTCCACTTTTAAGAAAAGTGCGATATTATTTAGCTAACATTAATAACAAATTTAATGAAATAATTAATGGAATTAATATTATTCAGCAATTTGGTCAACAAAAACGATTTAAAAAAAACATAGAATATACAAGCCATTTACATTATCAAGCTCGAATGAAAATATTAAGATTAGATAGCTTTTTATTAAGACCTCTTTTGAGCCTTATATCAGCTTTAGTATTATGTAGCTTTATATTTTTGTTTAGTTATTGTACGGTTGGCTTTTTTAAAGTAGGAGTGCTATATGCATTCATTACTTATCTTGGTCGTCTTAATGAACCTTTAATTACTATCACTGTTCAGCAATCTTCTTTACAACAAGCTATTGTTGCAGGAGAAAGAGTATTTTTTTTTATAGATTCACCGAGACAAAAATATGGAAAAAAAAATAAAATATTAACAAATGGAAGTATAGATATTAAAAACCTTAGTTTCAATTATGAAAAAAGTAAAAAAAATACACTTTTTAACATTAATGTTCATATTCCTTCTAAAAGTTTTGTAGCGTTTGTAGGGCATACAGGGAGTGGAAAAAGTACTTTAGCAAATTTATTGATGGGACATTATCCAATAAAAAATGGACAAATATACTTAGATAAAAAACCAATTAATTCTATCAGTCATTATATCTTGAGAAAACACATATTAATAGTTCAACAAGACCCAATCATTCTTTCAGATACTTTTTTCAATAATATTGCTCTCGGAAGAAAAGTCTCTGAAGAAGAGGTGTGGAAAATATTAAAAACAGTACATCTTTTAAAATTAGTTAAGTCGATGCCAAAAGGAATTTATTCTGTTTTGAGAGAAGAAGGAAATGACTTATCTATAGGGCAAAAACAACTTTTATCTATTGCTAGAATATTAGTTATGCATCCTAAAATATTAATACTTGACGAAGCTACTTCTAACATTGATTCTGGAACAGAGCGATTAATTCAAAAAACATTATCATTTATACAAAAAAATTCAACTTTAGTTGTTATAGCTCATCGATTGTCAACTGTCGTTAAAGCTGATTTTATTGTAGTTTTGAAACAAGGAAGAATAATTGAGATTGGAACACACAATCAACTTTTGAGAAAAAAAGGAGTTTATTGGAAAATGTATAAATTTCAATTATTTAAATGTTAATTAACATTTTTTAGAGATTCTGTTAGCTTGTTCAAAACACCTGTATCATTTAATGTAGCTGCTTCTTTCCAGACCTGACTAATTATTTAAATTAACAGTGTCTGAGACTAACAGAAATCTCTTTTATTTTTATAATTTTTTATATTCTTAAGTTATTATTTATTGTATTATTAAATTATATATTTTACAAATAATATTTTTAATAAATAAAAAATAAATATATTTATATCTCAAAAATTTTATATAAAAAATAACATTTTTACATAAAAAAATAATATGAACTATGAAATATTAGCTAGAAAATGGAGACCTCAATCTTTTCAAGATATTATTGGTCAAAAAAATATTGTTTCTGCTGTATCTAATGGATTATCTCTTGGAAGAGTGCATCATGCATGGTTATTTTCTGGAGCGAGAGGAGTTGGAAAAACAACTATTTCTAGGTTGCTTGCAAAAAGTTTAAACTGTAAAGAAGGAATCACAGCAGCACCTTGTAGAAAATGTGATATTTGTCAAGATATAGAAAAAGGATTATGTTTAGACTTTATTGAGATAGACGCCGCTTCTCGAACAAAAGTAGAAGACATTAAAGAAATTTTAGATAATATCTATTATTTTCCTAATAAAGGACGTTTTAAAATCTATTTAATTGATGAAGTCCACATGCTCTCTCGTCATAGTTTTAATGCACTTCTTAAAACTCTTGAAGAGCCTCCAAAACATGTAAAATTTATCTTAGCTACTACAGATGTAGATAAAATACCTAAAACAATTATTTCTCGTTGTTTGTATTTTAATTTACAGTTACTTTCTGAAGAAAATATTTTTAAACATATAAAAAAAATTTTAGTAAAAGAAAACATTGATTTTCATGAAAACGCTTTAAAAACAATATCTTACTATGCTCAAGGAAGCATGAGAGATGCTTTAAATTTAATTGAACAAGCTATACAATTAGGAAAAGGTTACATTTCTTTTAATAAAGTTACAGAAATGCTAGGAATTCCAACTCAAAAACAATCTTTTTTACTGACTGAAGCGCTTTTAAATAAAAATTTTAAAAAGATAATCTTTTTACTAAATGAAATAAGTCACACGGGAATATCATGGGAAAAAATATTAATAGAAATGTTACATTTCCTGCACCATATTGCAATGTTACAGTCTTTTCCTTTAATATGGGAAGAAAATCAAGTAAAAAATTTTAAATATAAAATTAATAGTATAGCTAAAAAAACTAAAAAAAGTGATATTCAGTTATGCTACAAAATACTATTAAATGGAATAAAAGAATTAGAATTTGCTCCTAGTCAAAAAATAGGAGTAGAAATGACGTTGCTTAGAGCAATAAATGAAATATAAAAATTATAAGTGAAACATTTCATAATTTTAAACAAAAAATAATAAAAAGAGAAAATAAAATATGTTTACTAAAAATAGTTTAGGAAACTTAATGAAGCAAGCGCAACAAATGCAAGAAAAAATGGCAAAAATTCAAGCGGAAATGGCTAAAATAGAAGTGACAGGAGAAGCTGGAGCAGGATTAGTAAAAGTTACAATTAATGGCGCTCACAATTGTAGACGAGTAGAACTAGATCCTAGTTTACTGAAAGATGATAAAGATATGTTGGAAGATTTGGCTGCTGCTGCATTTAATGATGCCGCAAGAAGAATATCTGAAGAACAAAAAAAGAAAATGTCTTCTATATCTACAGGCATGCAAATTCCATCTGAATTTAACCTGCCTTTATAAAAACTAACAAAAAAAAATTTAAATATTATTAAAAAACATATTATTAATGCATATCTATTTTTTAAAAAAATATTTGTTTTAAAAAAGTACTTTTATTAAAAAATAAAATAATCATGATTCAATAAGAGACATTTAGATGAATATGCAAAACAAAGAAGTGTATAATTTTCAATCTGAAGTAAAACAATTGTTACATTTAATGATTCATTCTTTATATTCAAATAAAGAAATTTTTTTAAGAGAATTAATATCTAATGCATCAGATGCAATTGATAAATTAAGATTTGAATCTATATCTTCACCAGATTTATATGAAAACGATAGAGACACTCAAATTCAAATATCCATTAACAAAGAACAAAAAACAATAATTATCAGTGATAATGGAATAGGAATGACTCGTCAAGATACAATTGAAAATTTAGGTACTATTGCTAAATCTGGAACTAAATCATTTCTTGAATCCTTAGAAAGAAATAATAAAAAAAATGAACTTATTGGAGAATTTGGAGTTGGATTTTATTCATCTTTTATTATATCTGATAAAGTTTCTTTAAGAACTCGATTTGCCGGATCTCCACATAATACGGGAACGTTATGGGAATCTTTTGGAAAGGGAGAGTATAACGTCTCTGATATTGTTAAAAAAACAAGAGGTACAGAAATCACTTTATATTTAAAAAAAGAAGAAAATGAGTTTCTAGAAACATGGCGAATTCAAAATATTATTAAAAAATATTCTGATCACATTACTGTACCAATAAAAATACAAAATTATGATGAAAAAAATAAAACTTATTCTTGGGAGCAAATTAATAAAGCTCAAGCTCTTTGGACTTTGAATAAATCATCTATTAATGAACATGAATACAAAGACTTTTATAAACATCTTACCAATGATCAGAACGATCCACTGATATGGAGCCATAATCATGTAGAAGGAATTCAAGAATATATAAGTTTACTATATATACCAAAAAAAGCTCCTTGGGATATATGGAATAGAGATCATAAACATGGTTTAAAATTGTATGTTAAACGTGTTTACATTATGGATAATGCGGAAGAATTTCTTCCTAATTATTTAAGATTTGTTAAAGGATTAATTGATTCTAACAATTTACCTTTAAATATTTCGAGAGAAATACTTCAAGACAATCGAATTACACAAAACTTAAAGAAAGCATTAGTCAAAAGATCCTTAAACATGCTTTCTAAATTATCAAAAAATGACCCTAAAAAATACCAAATTTTTTGGAATGAATTTGGATTAATTTTAAAAGAAGGTCCTGCTGAAGACAGTAAAAATATAAATTTAATTTTAAATCTTTTACGATTTACATCAATAAAAAATAACAGTTCTGAACAAAATATGTCGTTAAAAAAGTACATATCTGAAATGTCTAAAGATCAAGACAAAATCTATTTCATAACAGCAGATAGTTATATATCAGCAAAAAATAGTCCGCATTTAGAATTATTTCATAAAAACAATATTGATGTGTTATTACTATCGGATAGAATTGATGAATGGATGATGAATTATCTAATTGATTTTGAAGGTAAAAAATTTCAGTCAATTAGCAAAGAAGATTCATCTCTCAGTAAAATAACAAAAGAAAAGAAAATAAAAAATGATGAATTTCCAAAAGAAATAATTAATTTTTTAAAAAATGTAAAAAAAATACTTGGTGATAGAGTTAAAGATGTAAGATTAACGAATCGATTAACAGATACTCCATGTATTTTAATTAGTGATTCTAATGAAATGACAACTCAAATGGCTAAACTTTTTTCTGCAGCGGGACAATCTGTACCAGATCTAAAATATATCTTTGAAATTAATCCAAAAAACAATTTAATAAAAAAAATATGTTCCATTAGTGATACAATTGAATTAAATGAATGGATTCAATTATTATTTGATCAGTCTTTACTCTCAGAAAAAGGAAATTTAGACAACCCACATGAATTTATTGCTAGAATGAATAAGTTATTAATTAAATAATAAAAAATATGATTACTACTCTACATAGTAGTAATCTCAAAACAACTATATTTACATATTAATAAGAAATAAAAATGCGTATTGTTTTATTAGGTGCACCTGGAACAGGTAAAGGAACTCAAGGAAAATTTATTGTAGAAAAATACAAAATTCCCTCAATATCAACTGGTGATATTCTAAGAGAAAATATTTATTTAAAAAACGAGATAGGTAACAAAATAAAGAAAAAAATCCAAAAAGGACAATTAGTTTCTAATAAAATTGTTTGTAATGTAATCAAACAAAGAATTGAAAAAAATGATTGCATAAATGGATTCATGCTAGATGGTTTTCCAAGAACAATTGATCAAGCTCATTTTTTATCAAAATTAAACATCAAAATTGATTATGTAATTGAATTTATAGTACCATATGAATTAATATTAGAACGAATTTCTGGAAGAAGAATACATGTTCCATCAGGAAGAGTTTATCATATTAAATTTAATCCACCTCAGATAGAAGAAAAAGATGATGTAACTGGTGATTTGCTCAGTCTTAGAAAGGATGATAATTTAGAAATTTTAAAAAAAAGATTAGAAGAACATAAAAAAAATAAAAATTTGTTAGATCAATATTATAAAAATGAAAAAAAGATTGGAAATATTAAATATTTTAAAATTAATGGCACTGATTCAGTTTTAAACATAAAAAATAAAATTCAATTTATTTTACAATAAATTATTTAAACATTTTTTATGCGTTCTACAGGATTCGAACCTGTGACCTACGGCTTAGAAGGCCGTTGCTCTATCCAACTGAGCTAAGAACGCATAAATAATTAAAATTAATAATATTAATATAATATATATATAATTAAATTGCCAGAAATATTATTATATTTTATTTTATGAAAGATAAAAAAATTCTTCTAACTTTATTATATAACTTTTTAATTTTTAAAATAAATAATCGAGTTACTAATGTCAGCAATAATTATAGATGGCTATAAAATATCACAAAATATACAATTGAAAATTTCAAATGAAATAAAAATACGAAAAAAAAATGGGAAAAGAATACCTGGATTAGCAATGATATCCATTGGTAATCATATTCCATCTCAAATTTATATTCAAAACAAAAAAATAGCATGCAAGAACGTTGGATTTTTTTCAAAATGTTGGAATTTTAATGAATATATTAATGAAAACGAAATACTTAATCTTATTGAAAAATTAAATAATGATAAAAATATTGACGGTATTTTAGTTCAATTACCACTTCCAAAACAAATTAATTACTCTAAAATACTGAGTAGCATTTCTCCTGATAAAGATGTAGATGGTTTTCACCCATATAATACAGGCTCTCTTTGTCAAAGAACTCCAAAATTAAGAGCTTGTACTCCAAGAGGAATTATTACAATACTAAATTATAATAATATTAAAACACACGGACTTCATGCGGTAATGGTTGGTGCATCTAATATAGTAGGAAGACCAATGAGTATGGAATTATTACTAGCAGGGTGCACTACTACTGTTACGCATCGATTTACAAAAAACTTAAAAAATCATGTAAAAATTGCAGATTTATTAGTTGTAGCAATTGGAAAGCCAAATTTTTTAAAAGGAGAATGGATTAAAGAAGGGTCTATTGTGATAGACGTTGGAATCAATCGATTAAAAAACGGAAACATAGTAGGAGATGTAGACTTTAAATCTGCTTACTTAAAAGCATCTTATATAACTCCAGTTCCTGGTGGAGTAGGGCCTATGACTGTTGCTATGTTACTTCAAAACACATTAGAAGCATGTGAAAAATATCATGATTAATATATAATGTATAACTTAAATTAAATAAAAATAGAAAAAGTATTTTTTAACATTATTAACATTTTTATTTTTTTCTCCATATTGTTTTTTCTGGTAAATCTTCTAATATTATGTCTAAATCTTTTAAATTTTTTCTTAAACTATCAGCTTCTTTCCATAATTTGTATTTTCTAGCTATATTTCTTTTTTCTATTAAAAATTCAATTTTTTTAATTATATTCGGATTTAAATTAGATTTATTTTTTAAAAAATCTTGTGGATTTTTTAGTAAAAAACCCAACTTTCCTGCTAAAAAACGTAATCTAAAAGCAAGACGACTAGCTTTTAGATTATCTTGATGTTTAATAGAGTTAATTTTTCGAGATAATAAAAACAGAACAGAAAAAGCTTTAGGAGTATTAAAATCATCATTCATAGCATTAAAAAATTCAGTTTCAAAATTCATTCCTTCTGTCTGATTATAGATGGGATCAACATCGTTTAGTGATACATATAAATGTTTAAGAGACGCATTTGCTTTATTTAAATTGTTTTCACAAAAATGAATAGGGTGACGATAATGTGTTAATAAAAAAAAATATCTTAAAGTTTCAGCATCATAATTTGATAAAATGTTCCTTAAATAATGAGCATTTCCAAGGGATTTAGACATTTTTTGATTTTTTATAATTACCATTCCTGCATGCATCCAATAATTTATTATGCATGAATTATTCAAGCAAATAGATTGAGAATATTCATTTTCATGATGAGGAAATAATAAATCAGATCCACCTCCATGAATATCTATATGATTTTGAAAATAATGATTAGTTATAGCGCTACATTCAATATGCCAGCCAGGACGACCTTTTCCCCAAGGAGAATCCCAAGAATACTCTTCTTCAATAGATTTTTTCCACAGTATAAAATCTAATGGATTTTTTTTCATATAATTAAAAGGTACTCGCGAACCAGACTTTAAAAAATTTAATGATTGCCGAGATAACGTTCCGTACTTTTTGCTGCTTTTTATTGAAAAGACAACATCACCAATTTGGTTAATATAAGCATGTTTTTTATTAATAAGTTCTGTTATACATGTTATAATTTCATGAATATGTTTTGTTACTCGGGGTTCTTGATTGGGAACTAAAAGCCCCAAAGAACTAAAATCTTTATTCATTTCTTTAATCATATTATCAGTAAAATGTTTGATGCTCATTTTATTTTTTATCGATTTAAGAATAATTTTATCATCTACATCAGTAATATTGCGAATATATGTCACTTGAAAACCAGAATCTCTTAAATAACGAACAATCATATCAAAAACTACAAAGGTACGACCGTGACCAATATGGCATAAATCATATACGGTTACACCGCATACGTATACATTAATTTTATTGTTTATAATTGGTTTAAAAATTTCTTTTTTGCACGTTAACGTATTAAAAATCTTTAACATAATTTATGTCCTATAAAAACGCATTTTATTGTTAATAAATAACATAAAATATATAATATTCTCTATAGAGAATATGTTAAACTAGTAATCTTATAGAGATTTTATCTTAATAATTTTTTATTATTTAATTATTCTCATTTGTTTTAATATTTTTTTTGAATAAAATTAACATAAAGAATTTTATGCAAAAAATAAAATTTTTATAAAAAACAAGGATCAATAATGAAGACAAAATTAAGAGAAATGTTAAAATTCCCTTGTTTTTTTACTTATAAAATCATTGGTTTAGCTCAACCTGAACTTATTGATCAAATAATAAAAGTCATTCAAATTCAAATTCCTGGAGATTATACGCCTCAAGTTAAATCAAGTAATAGAGGGAATTATCTTTCTGTTTCAATTACAATTTGCGCTAAAAATTTTGAACAAATTGAAATTTTATATCATGAAATTAGCAAAATAAATATTGTGAGAATGGTTTTATAGAAAATATAACACTATTTTAGAAAAATAATTTAAAAAAATAATTTTGTTAAAAAGTACGACTCTTTCGAAAAAGAGCCGTATCGTGCAGAATATATTTTGTTTTTAAAAAAATAAAAAAGTTTTATAAACTAATAACATTAGCCGCAGAGGGTCCCTTTGCTCCTTCGGTAATTTCAAATTCTACACTTTGACCTTCTGCTAAAGTTTTAAATCCGTTGCTTTGTATAGCTGAAAAATGAACAAATACGTCTTTACTTCCATCTTCAGGAGTAATAAAACCAAACCCTTTAGATTCGTTGAACCACTTAACATTACCTTTAATCTTGGACATCTATATTACCTTTAAATGAAAAATATATACTGATATTAAAAACATTTAAAATGCTAAAATATAAAAATAGCATTTTAATTTAGATAGATTAACATCTAAATTCATTATTGGCTAGAAAGTAATTTATTAAAAAACTGAATTTTTATAAAAATTTATTACTCTTAAAAAGATATAATAATTTTTTTAAAATTACTCACAGCAAATACAAAAATTTCGGGTTTTTTTGTATTTGCCTGGAATTACCTACTCTCACACGGGGAGACCCCGTACTACCATCAGCGTTAAAGCGTTTCACTTCTGAGTTCGGAATGGATTCAGGTGGTACCACTTTACTATTTTTACCAGGCATTTTTAAAAAAATTTTATTAAATTATAAAAAATAAATTCAGCAAAAACAAGCTTTTATTAAATTTATTTTAAAACACCTCTGGTGTTGTAAGGTTAAGCCTCTCGGGTCATTAGTACTAGTTAGCTCAACGTATCACTACGCTTACACACCTAGCCTATCAACGTTGTAGTCTTCAACGTCCCTTCAGTAAACATTTCAGTCTTCAGGGAAGACTCATCTTGAGGCAAGTTTCGTGCTTATATGCATTCAGCACTTATCTTTTCCGCATTTAGCTACCGGGCAATGCCATTGGCATGACAACCCGAACACCAGTGATGCGTCCACTTCGGTCCTCTCGTACTAGAAGCAGCCCCCCTCAATCTTCCAACGCCCACGGCAGATAGGGACCGAACTGTCTCACGACGTTCTAAACCCAGCTCGCGTACCACTTTAAATGGCGAACAGCCATACCCTTGGGACCTGCTTCAGCCCCAGGATGTGATGAGCCGACATCGAGGTGCCAAACACCGCCGTCGATATGAACTCTTGGGCGGTATCAGCCTGTTATCCCCGGAGTACCTTTTATTTGTTGAGCGATGGCCTTTCCATACAGAACCACCGGATCACTAAGACCTGCTTTCGCATCTGTTCGCGTTATCACGCTCACAGTTAAACTGGCTTATGCCTTTGCACTAACCTTACGATTTCCAACCGTAATTAGCCAATCTTCGTACTCCTCCGTTACTCTTTGGGAGGAGACCGCCCCAGTCAAACTACCCACCAGACACTGTCTCTATGCCGGTTTACGGCACTAGGTTAGAACACTCAAGTTTTAAGGGTGGTATTTCAAGTTTGACTCCATTAAAGCTTGCGTTTTAATTTCATAGTCTCCCACCTATCCTACACATAAAAATTAAGAATTCAGTGTCAAGATATAGTAAAGGTTCACGGGGTCTTTCCGTCTTGCCGCGGATATACTGCATCTTCACAGCAATTTCAATTTCACTGAGTCCCAGGTGGAGACAGCCTGGCCATCATTACGCCATTCGTGCAGGTCGGAACTTACCCGACAAGGAATTTCGCTACCTTAGGACCGTTATAGTTACGGCCGCCGTTTACCGGGGCTTCAGTTCAGAGCTTCAAGTTTCCTTTAACTCCTTCGATTAACCTTCCGGCACCGGGCAGGCGTCACACCGTATACGTCCACTTTCGTGTTTGCACAGTGCTGTGTTTTTAATAAACAGTTGCAGCCAGCTGGTATCTTCGACTAGATTCAGCTCTTGGAGTAAATCCATTCACTTAAAACTAGCGTGCCTTCTCCCGAAGTTACGGCACTATTTTGCCTAGTTCCTTCACCTGGGTTCTCTCAAGCGCCTTAGTATACTCTACTTAACCACCTGTGTCGGTTTAGGGTACGATTTAACTTTACCTGATGCTTAGAGGCTTTTCTTGGAAGCGTGGTATTAATTACTTCATCACCTTGATGATTCGTCTTCATGCCTCAGATTAAAAACAATCGGATTTTCCTAATTGTTATACCTACACACTTAAACCAGGATAACCGTCACCTGGATAATCTAACCTTCTTCGTTCCCACTTCGCAGTAAAATTAAGCACAGGAATATTAACCTGTTTCCCATCGACTACGCTTTGCAGCCTCGCCTTAGGGGTCGGCTTACCCTGCCCCGATTAACGTTGGACAGGAAACCTTGGTTTTTCGGCGAGCAGGTTTTTTACCTGCTTTATCGTTACTCATGTCAGCATTCGCACTTCTGATACCTCCAACATACTTTACAATACATCTTCAACGGCTTACAGAACGCTCCCCTACCCAGCAAAAAAACATTTTTTACTGCCGCAGCTTCGGTGCATAATTTTAGCCCCGTTACATCTTCCGCGCAGGCCGACTTGACCAGTGAGCTATTACGCTTTCTTTAAATGATGGCTGCTTCTAAGCCAACATCCTGGCTGTTTATGCCTTCCCACATCGTTTCCCACTTAATTATGACTTTGGGACCTTAGCTGGCGGTCTGGGTTGTTTCCCTTTCCACAACGAACGTTAGCACCCGCTGTGTGTCTCCCGTGATAACATTCTACGGTATTCGGAGTTTGCATCGGATTGGTAAGCCGGGATGGCCCCCTAACCGAAACAGTGCTCTACCCCCGAAGATGAATTCACGAGGCGCTACCTAAATAGCTTTCGGGGAGAACCAGCTATCTCCCGGTTTGATTGGCCTTTCACCCCTAGCCATAAGTCATCCGCTGATTTTTCAACATCAGTCGGTTCGGTCCTCCAGTTAGTTTTACCTAACCTTCAACCTGCTCGTGGCTAGATCACCGGGTTTCGGGTCTGTACCCTGAAACTTAACGCCTATTTAGGACTCGGTTTCCCTTCGGCTCCCCTATTTGGTTAACCTTGCTACAGAGTACAAGTCGCTGACCCATTATACAAAAGGTACGCAGTTACATAAAAATTAAAGAAATATGCTCCTACTGCTTGTACGTACACGGTTTCAGGTTCTATTTCACTCCCCTAACCGGGGTTCTTTTCGCCTTTCCCTTACGGTACTAGTTCACTATCGGTCAGTCAGGAGTATTTAGCCTTGGAGGATGGTCCCCCCATCTTCAAACAGGATTTCTCGTGTCCCGTTTTACTTTTTGAACTCACAATAAAAATTATTTTATATACGAGGCTATCACTCTGTATCGCTAATTTTTCCAAATTATTCTACTTTAATTTTTATTGATTTTAGTTCTGGGCTTTTCCCTTTTCGCTCGCCACTACTAAGGGAATCTCATTTGATTTCTTTTCCTCAAGGTACTTAGATGTTTCAGTTCCCTTGGTTTGCTTTATTAACTTATTTGATTCAGTTAATAATGATGCATTTTTGCATCGGGTTTCCCCATTCGGATATCGCCGGTTTTAGCGCTTCATATCAGCTTGCCGACGCTTTTCGCAGATTTGCACGTCCTTCTTCGCCTCTGACTGCCAAGGCATTCACCATGTACGCTTATTTGCTTAACCTTACAACCCACAGGTGTTTTTAAATAACAAATATAAGTTATATATGCTTGTTTTTTCCGAATTTTTAAAGAGCTAAGTTTTTAACTTTTAATTTATTTTAAATTACATATTAAGAATAACATAGTAATTTAATTTAGTATATAAAAATTTTTAAAAAATTTTTGAAATATTATTGTCCCCTAGGGGATTTGAACCCCTGTTGCCGCCGTGAAAGGGCGATGTCCTAGACCTCTAGACGAAGGGGACTTTAAAAAAATATATAGAAGAACTGAGTATTATAAATAATACAGATCGAAAAAAGAGTCAAGCATTTTTTTATGAAAAATTAAAACAATAAAATATTTTTATAATTTTAATTTTTTAAAAAATTAAAAAACTTGTATTAATTAAAATAATTAAAATTAATTTAAAATAAAAAACATATCATTTTAAACACATTTTGTTTTCTTGACTTAATATTTTAATAATTAATTCAGTGCTTGGAAAAATATCATGCCATAAAAAAAAAGAATGAGCTGC
This sequence comes from Buchnera aphidicola (Muscaphis stroyani), assembly GCF_005080865.1. Classification (NCBI taxonomy): domain Bacteria; kingdom Pseudomonadati; phylum Pseudomonadota; class Gammaproteobacteria; order Enterobacterales; family Erwiniaceae; genus Buchnera; species Buchnera aphidicola. The sequence goes on from NZ_CP034861.1 coordinate 524,684, forward strand.
TTGAAACACTAGCATTCCAATTCCATCAGAAAAAAAACGAGCTCCTATGCTTGAACACCAATTAACAAAAGGAGTATTAATAGAATTATAATTCATATCATAAAAAAAAGTCTTAGAGGAAATCATAGATAAAGGAACAAAATTCTTCATATCCTTTGCATCTCTTGATCTAGCATTAATAATTAAATTAAAATATTTTTTGTTCATTAATTGATTATTAAAAACATTTAAATTTCCATATTTTTTAAATTTTAATACAACTTTTTCTGCATTGACATTACTTCTATTCAAAATAAAAACTGAGCATCCAAAAGATAAAAGCGGATGAAGAATTCCTCTTACAGCTCCACCTGCTCCTAAAATTAAAACTAAATAATTTTTCTTAATAAAGTTTAATCGAATTAAATCAGATAAAAGTCCTGTTCCATCAGTATTGTCTCCTAAAATACTTCCATCATCTACTTTTTTCAATGTGTTAACAGACTCAGCTATTTTAGCCCTTTCAGTCAATTTATCAGATAATAGATATGCTTGCTCTTTAAATGGAGCTGTAACATTTGAACCTTTTCCATATCCTTTAAAAAAGTCTAAAACTACTGAAGGAAAAACACCTAATGGAACATTAATAGCCTTATAAGAATAAAAAATACCCGTGATTTGAGAAAAATAACTGTGGATTTTAGGAGATTTGCTGTGATTAATTGGATTCCCAAATACAGCGTAATCATATTTTTGAAGTTTACACATGACGAATTAATTTTCCATTAATAATATTAATGATTTTAGAGGGATATTTCTCATTTCCTATTTTTCCATTTAATAAAGGAAAATTTTTTCCAAAACACTTAAAGACTTCTTCTGGAGTTAAACATGGAACCATATTTGTAATATTAGCGCTAGTTGATATTAAAGCTTTTCCAAAAGAATCACACAATTTTTTTATGCAAAAATGATTACTTATACGAACAGCTACGGTGTTAAAACTACCAGTGAGCCAATAAGGAGCTGAAGAATTTGCTGGTACTAAAAAAGTAAATGGTCCCGGCCAATGTAAAAACATTTGATTTTTTTTTCGAATAGATATTTTTGATTCATTTATATACATTTTTATTTGATCATATTGTGAAGCTACTAATATTAAACCCTTTTTTATGCTTCTTTTTTTTAAAATCAATAATTTTTTTACAGCCTCTTCACTAGTTGGATCACAACCCAATCCAAACATAGATTCTGTAGGATAAGCAATAACATTCTTATTATTCAAGACTTGAACGCAATAAAACAACGAATTTAAAAAATTATTAGTATTCACTAAAATCTCTCATAAAAACAAAATTTTGAATATTTTAATATTTAAAAAATTAAATTTAATGAATAACTTCTATTTTAAAATTAAATAATAAATTTTCAAGTTTTCGATAAACTGTTTCACATCCAGGAATATTAAATAAAATAATTAAAACAATCCATTTTAAATCTTCAAGACTTAATCTATCTACGTCTAATTCCATTATTCTATCAATTATGACTTCACGAGTGTCTAATGTGAGTATCTCGAGTTGTTCTAAAAAAAGAAGAAAGCCACGACAGTCAGAATTTAATCTAAAACACTCTTCTTCTGTATAAATTCTAGTTGAAATTTGATGTGAATTTAAATCAATAGATGAAATTATATTTTTTTTGCAAGAAGACAAATTTTTTAACCAACGTAAAGTATTATAAATATCTTTTCTTTGAAAGCCTATATTTAATAAATCATTGGTTAAGCTCTCATAATTAATAGAAATTCCTGATTCTCCATGAATATGAGTTTCAAATAAATATATTAATATTTCAAACATTATATCCTCAATTACATATTAAAAAATTTTAGTATTTTTTATTAAATTCTTTAAAAATTTATTTTAAATATAATTATATAGAATATGTAAAATATTGCGTATTTTTTAAATAAAATGTTCAGAAAGTACGAAATTATAATATCTATTGAAAAAATTTAAATAAATTTATTCACAATTGAAAAAGTAAACTTTTAATTATAATAAAAAAGTTTATACTAATAAATAAAATTAAATAATCTCATATCTAAACTATATGTCAGTTTTAAAAATACTAAATTATCCAGACAAGAGATTACAATTGGTAGCAAAACCCGTTCTTGTAATCGATGAAAAAATAAAAAAAATCGCAAAAAATATGATAGATACTATGAATTATGGAGAAGGAATTGGATTAGCAGCAACTCAAATAGACATTCAATTACAAATTATTGTTATTCATAAAATGGAAACACAAAAAAATAATTTAATACTCATAAATCCTAAAATTATTGAAAAAAATGGTTTTATCAGTATAAAAGAAGGTTGCTTATCGATACCTGAGTATCGAGATTTTGTACCTAGATTTAAATACATAAAAGTTTTAGCAACGAATTTAAATGGAGAAAATGTACAAATAAAAGCTGAATCAATGCTGTCTATTTGCATTCAACACGAAATAGACCATCTTCAAGGAAAATTATTTATTGATCATCTTTCTTTATTTAAGCAAGAAAGGTTTCAAAAAAAAATTAAAAAAATACTAAAAATAAAAAATCAAAAAAAATTTTATTAAAGGATAAAGTAAATTTGAAAAAATTAAAAATAATTTTTGCTGGAACAGCTTATTTTTCTGCAGAACATTTACAATCTTTAATAAATTCTCAACATTGTATAAAAGCAATTATTACCCAACCAGACCGACCTTCTGGGAGAAATAAAAAAATAATTTTTTCTGCTGTAAAAATGATTTCTATAAAATATAATATTCCTATAATTCAACCACTAAAATTCAATAATAATACTATTAATCAAATATCTAAATATAAAGCAGATATTATGATAGTTGTATCTTATGGACAAATAATACCTAAAGAAATTTTATCTATTTTTCCAATGGGCTGCATTAACGTTCATGCATCATTACTACCCAGATGGAGAGGGGCTACTCCCATTCAATCAGCAATCTTAAATGGAGATAAAAAAACTGGAATAAGCATCATTTCTATTAATGAAAAAATTGATGCAGGGAATATTCTTTATTCAAAAGAATGCAGTATATGTCCGAAAGATACAACTCATAGTTTATCTTTAAAATTAATTCCGATTGGTATTCAAGCATTATCAGAAACTTTAGAAAAAATAGCAAGAAATAGAATAATACAAAAAATTCAAAATGAAAAATATGCAACTCTATCGAAAAAAATTTTTAGAAAAAATGCCTTTTTAAATTGGAATATAGAAGCTGAAATATTAGAACGTTTAATAAGAGCTTTTAATCCGTGGCCCATTTGTTATTTTATGATAAACAAAACTATAATTAAAGTGTGGAAAGCAAGCGTAATGTCCAAATATAAAAAAAATTATTCTATAGGAGAAATTATATTAGCAGACAAAAGAGGAATTCAAGTGAACACTATTAATAAAATACTGAATATTGAACAAATCCAAATATCAGGAAAAAAAGTTATGTCTGTAGAAAAAGTGCTTATATCAAAGAAAAAATGGTTTAAAATTGGTGTTATTTTATAAAAAATTTTTATTACATTTGAAATAAAATTTTAAATATTATTGAATATTTATAATTTTATAATAAATTAAGCAAACGGGATAGTTCCGTTTGCTTAAAATTTTAAATCAAACATTATTTACTACTTTAAAAAATTACAAACAATTAACACTCATAAATATAAATAAGTTTAATAGATATTAAGATGTAATAACTTTTTGATTTTTCTTATTTTTTACACGGTCAACTAGTTCAATATAAGCCATTGGCGCTTTATCTCCAGATCGAAATCCACATTTTAAAATACGAGTATATCCACCTAATCTACTTAAAAAAACAGGACCTAAATTATTAAATAATTTTGATACTATTTTGTTATCACGGATACGAGAAAAAACTAATCGTCTATGAGCCACAGTATCAACTTTTGACAATGTAATTATAGGTTCGACAACGCGACGTAGTTCTTTCGCTTTTGGCAAAGTAGTCTTTATAATTTCGTGATCAAACAAAGAACATGCCATATTTCTTAACATTGCTTTTAAATGAGCTCTATTTCGATTTAATTTACGACCAATTTTTAAATGACGCATACATTATTCTCTTATTAATAAAAAGTTATTAATACTATAGTGTGTATTTTATGACTGATCTGACAGATCCAAAGGTGGCCAATTTTCTAATTTCATACCAAGAGAAAGATTGCGAGAAGCCAATATGTCTTTAATTTCTGTTAAAGATTTTTTTCCTAAATTCGGTGTTTTGAGAAGTTCCACTTCTGTTTTTTGAACTAAATCTCCTATGTAATGTATTGATTCTGCTTTGAGACAATTAGCTGATCTAACAGTTAACTCTAAATCATCTACAGGACGAAGTAAAATCGGTTCAAACTCAGGCTTTTCTTCTTTCACTTCAGGTTCTCGAATATCTCTTAAATCAACAAAAGATTCTAATTGATCAGATAAAATTGTAGCCGCTCTTCGAATTGCTTCTTCAGGATCTATGGTTCCATTTGTTTCCATTTCAATAATTAATTTATCTAAATCTGTTCTTTTCTCAACTCTTGCCGCTTCCACATTATAAGAAATTCGATCTATTGGACTATAGCATGCATCCACTAATAAGCAACCAATGGGTCTAGCATCATCTTCTATATGAACTCTAGAAGAAGCTGGCATGTAACCTCTTCCTCGTTGCACTTTTATTCTCATTTTGATAGAAGCTTTTTCATAAGTTAAATGACAAATAACATGCTCAGGTTTAATTATTTCTACATCACCATCATGAATAATATCTGCAGCAGTTACGGAACCAACACCAGATTTATTTAACGTAAGGAAGACTTCGTCTTTTCCATATACTTTAATGGCTAGTCCTTTTAAATTTAGTAATATTTCTAAAATATCTTCTTGAATTCCTTCTTTAGTGCTATACTCATGTAAAACTCCATCGATTTCCACTTCAGTAACTGCGCAACCTGGCATAGAAGAGAGTAAAATTCTTCGAAGTGCATTGCCAAGTGTATGACCAAATCCTCTTTCTAAAGGTTCTAAAGTTACTTTAGTATGAGTTATGCTAATTTGCTCAATATCAACTAAACGCGGTTTTAAAAATCCCATTACTGAACTCTGCATACATTGCCCTCTCATAAATTAAAAACTTTATTACTTAGAATAAAGCTCAATAATTAAATGTTCATTAATTTCTGCAGATAAATCAGAACGTTCAGGAAATCTTTTTAAAAATCCTTTCATTTTTGAAGTATCGACTTCTATCCAAATAGGTTTTTCTCTTTGCTCTATAAGTTCTAACGCGGCTTTTATTCTTGATTGATTTTTAGATTTATCTTTTACTGAAATTTGATCATTAATACATATTTGATATGATGGAATATTGACAATTCTATTATTAACCATAATAGATTTATGATTAATAAGCTGCCTAGACTCTGACCTAGTAGATCCAAAACCCATACGATAAACTACATTGTCTAATCGTCTTTCTAACAATTTAAGTAAATTTTCTCCAGTATTTCCTTTTAAACGAGCTGCTTTTTTGTAATATATTTTAAATTGACGCTCTAGTATACAATACAATCGTTTTACTTTTTGTTTTTCACGTAATTGAATAGCATAATCAGATAATCTCGGTTTTCTTATTCCATGTTGACCAGGAGGCTGTTCTAGTTTACATTTAGAATCTATAGATCGAAATCCTGATTTTAAAAATAAATCAGTTCCTTCACGACGACTTAATTTTAATTTGGGACCTAGATATCTAGCCATAATCTCTTCTCCAAGATTTATACGCGTCGTTTTTTGGGAGGACGACAACCATTATGAGGGATAGGTGTTACATCAGTAATATTCGTGATACGAAATCCGGCGGAATTTAAAGCTCTAATTGTAGATTCTCTGCCAGGACCAGGACCTTTTACCATGACTTCTAAATTTTTTATACCATAATCTTTCACTATCTCAGCGCAGCGCTCTGCAGCGATTTGAGCAGCGAAAGGAGTTGATTTACGAGAACCTCTAAATCCAGAACCTCCAGAAGTTGCCCAACCTAAAGAATTTCCTTGCCTATCTGTAATAGTAACAATAGTATTATTAAAAGAAGCATGTATATGAGCTATTCCATCTAAAATTTGTTTTTTTACACGTTTTCGTGTACGAATTGAGTTTTTTGTCATGATTACAATTACCTAAATTATTTTTTTATTGGTTTTCTAGGGCCTTTACAAGTTCGAGCGTTAGTTTTTGTTCTTTGTCCGTGAACTGGAAGGTTTTTTCTATGACGTAAACCTCGATAACAATTTAAATCAATTAATCTTTTGATGTTTAATGTTTTTTCTCGTCTTAAATCACCTTCTACTAAATATTTAGAAACATTTCTTCTTAGTGAATCGATTTGATCTTCGCTTAACTCAATTATTTTAGAAGTTTCAGAAATCTTTGAAAGAAAGCAAATATTTTTAGATCTATTTTTACCAATTCCATATATTGAAGTTAATGCAATTAAGATGTGTTTTCGTTCAGGAATGTTAATCCCTGCAATGCGCGCCATATTATAATCCTCTCTATTAAATCTAAAATAATACTTTTCTAGTAAAAATTTTATAAAAAAATTTAACCTTGACGTTGTTTGTGTTTAGGATCATTGCTGCAAATAACTCGAACTACATTACTTCTTCTTACAATTTTACAATTTCTACATAATTTTTTAACAGAAGCCTGAACTTTCATAATAAACATCTCTTTTATTATATTTAAAATAGAATTAATTTAATTTAGCTTTTTTCAGTACTGAATCATACTGATTAGACATTATTAATGTTTGAACTTGAGAAATGAAATCTATAATAACTACTACTACGATTAATAAAGAAGTTCCTCCAAAATAAAATGGAACATTCATAGCTCTTCTCATAAATTCTGGAATTAAACAAATAAAAACAACATAAAAAGAACCAAACAGAGTCAATCTCAACATTATTTTATTAATATATTTAGCTGTTTGTTCTCCAGGTCGAATACCTGAAATAAAAGCACCTGATTTTTTTAAATTATCAGCTGTTTCACGAGGATTAAATACTAATCCTGTGTAAAAAAAACAAAAAAAGATTATTGAAGCAGTATATAATATTAAATAAACTGGATGATTAGGTGTTAAGCAAATAGAAATGAATTGTAACCAATCAGATTTTTCATCTAATCTAAACCACGATATAATCGTTGTAGGAAATAACATAATACTAGAAGAAAAAATTGCTGGTATAACACCGGACATATTTATTTTTAAAGGTAAATGAGCGCTTTGAGACGAGTAAACACGAAGACCTTTTTGACGCTGTGCATAATGAACAATAATTTTGCGTTGACCTCGTTCGACAAAAACAACCAGAAAAACAACTAAAAAAATTAATATTAAAACAAATAAAAATGATAAAAAATGTAAATTACCTTGTCTAGTTTGTTCAATAGTATGACTTATTGCTGATGGCAAGCCGGCTATAATTCCTATAAAAATAATAATTGAAATACCATTTCCAATTCCACATTCAGTAATTAATTCACCTAACCACATTAAAAACATAGTGCCAGTTACTAAACTAAGAATAGTAGTAAAATAAAAATAAAAATCATAATTTAATACTATTTCATTAATCTCTGATATATTTGGTAAAGCAGTAGCAAGACCAAAAGATTGAAAAAAAGATAATATCAATGTTGCGTATCTAGTATACTGATTTAGTTTATGACGCCCAGATTCACCTTCTTTTTTTATTTCAGAAAAAGTAGGATACACTAAAGTTAACAATTGAATAATAATAGAAGCTGATATATAAGGCATGATGCCTAAAGCAAAAATAGAAGCACGACTTAAAGCTCCACCAGAAAACATGTTGAACATTTCAACAATAGTTCCTGTTTGATGGCTTAATATTTCAGACAACAACAAAGTATCAATTCCAGGAACAGGGATAAAAGAGCCGATTCTAAAAATTGTTAAAGCTGTAATTAAAAAAATAATTCTTGTCTTAAGTTCACTAAAATTTTTTTTAGTATTTTTCAAATCCCATCCTAATCGATTAGCCATTATTTAAAAATTATCTTTCAATAATTTTCCCACCAAAATTTTCAATTTCAGTACGAGCTCCTTTTGTGATACCCAACCCTTGTACTGTTAAAGCTTTTTTTATTGTTCCAGAACAAATTATCTTGACGTACTTGATTGTTTTCTTAATAATTTTTAATTTTTTTAACAAATCTAAATTAATAAGAGAATCTGATAATTTCGATATTTCTGATAAACGAATTTCTATTGTAATATTTTTTTTAGGAGAATTAAAACCAAATTTAGGCAATCTTCTATATAAAGGCATTTGACCACCCTCAAAACCTCGACGAATACTGCTACCTGATCGAGATTTTTGACCTTTGTGTCCTCTGCCTGAAGTTTTTCCATGTCCTGAACTGATTCCACGACCTAATCGTTTATTATTTCGGCGCGATCTAATAGATGGAGAAAGAGTGTTTAAATACATCTAATTTTTATTCCTTTTCTATTTTTAAAATGTAAGAAATCTTCTTTATCATACCTCGAATGGAAGGAGTATCTAAACGTATCACAGTATCTCTAATATGACGAAGTCCAAGTCCTATTAATGTTTTTCTATGTTTAGGCAATCTTCCTATTCCGCTTTTAATTTGAGTTATTTTCAATTTTTTCATTAAAAAATTTATCCTAATATATCTTCAATGCGTTTATTTCTTTTATTAGCAATCATTTCTGGAGATTTCATATTAATTAAACCATTAATCGTTGCTCTAACTACATTAATAGGATTAGTTGATCCATAAGTTTTTGCTAAAACGTTATGAACTCCAGCTACTTCTAAAACAGCTCTCATAGCTCCTCCTGCAATAATTCCAGTTCCATCTGAAGCTGGTTTCATGAAAATATTTGAACCGGTGTGTGACCCTTTTAATGAATGCTGTAAAGTTTTATTGATTAATGGCACAGTGATCATATTCCGTCTAGCTCTTTCCATTGCTTTTTGAATAGCTGCTGGTACTTCACGTGCTTTTCCATAACCAAAACCTACTCTTCCTTCTCCATTACCAACTACAGTTAGTGCTGTAAAAGAAAATATTCGACCACCTTTAACAGTTTTAGAAACACGATTTACTGCAATTAATTTTTCTTTTAAATCATTATTGTTTTTTTTTTCAAAATTAGCCATTCTATAATTTTCACCTTAAAACTTTAATCCAACAGCACGTGCAGATTCTGCTAAAACCTTTACGCGACCATGATATTTAAAACCAGATCGATCAAAAGAAACATTATGTATCCCTTTTTCTAAAGCACGTTCCGCAATAGTTTTTCCAACAAAAGCAGCTGCTTCTTTATTACCTGTAAATTTTAAATTGTTACTTATTATTTTTTCCAAAGTGCATGCCATTACTAATACTTTAGATTTATCAGATGAAATAATTTGAGCATACATGTGACGAGAAGTACGATGTATGACTAGTCGAATTAAATTTAACGATTTAATTTTACAACGCGTTTTCATGCATCTTCTCATACGAGCTAATTTCTTGCTATCTATAGAAATTATCATTTTATTTCTTTTTAGCCTCTTTCATACGCACAACTTCATCTTCATATCGAATACCTTTTCCTTTATAAGGCTCAGGCTTTCGATAGGATCTTAAATTAGCTGCTACTTGACCAACAAGTTGTTTATCTATACTTTTTAATATAATTTCTGTTGCGGAAGGACTTTCAACATCAATATTTTCAGGTAAACAATATTGAATTGGATGAGAGTAACCTAATAAAAGATTTATGATATTACCTTTTGTTATTGAAACACGATATCCTACTCCAGATAACTTTAACTTTTTAACAAATTTTTTTGAAACACCTATAATCATGGAATTAACAAGAGCTCGCGCAGTTCCTGCTTGCGCCCAACCATCAGAACAATTGGGACGTGATTTAAAAGTTATTTTATCATTTAAATATTCTATTTTTACAGACGGATGAAAAGTACGTGAAAGATGACCATATTTTCCTTTGACTAATATTAATTGTGAATTTAATGTTACATTAATATTTGAAGGAATAAAAATGGGAGATTTAGCAATACGAGACATTATTCTTCCTACATTTATTTGCATTATTAAGCTACATAACAAATGACTTCACCACCAAGACCAATTTTACGTGCCTCGCGATCAGTCATTACTCCTTGAGAAGTTGAAATTATTGCTATTCCTAAACCTGCCATAACTTGAGGCAATTGATTCTTTTTTTTGTATACTCTTAAACTTGGCTTACTTACACGCTCAATTCTTTCAACTACTGATTTTCCTTGAAAATATTTTAAAAATACTTCTAATTCTAGTTTTAAAGTTCCTTTAACTTCAAAATTTTTAATGTATCCTTCTTTTTTTAATACTTTAATAATTGAAGTTTTTAATTTAGAAGCAGGCATTATAACAGAATATTTATTGGCTGATTGACCATTTCGAATACGAGTTAGCATATCTGCTATTGGATCTTGCATACTCATTGTATACTCCTAATACTAAAAATAAATTTCACCAACTGGCTTTTCTTAAACCAGGAATTTCACCTTTCATTGCAGCTTCTCTAACTTTAATTCGACTCAATCCAAATTTTCTTAAAAAAGCATGTGGACGACCAGTTTGTTGACACCTATTTCTTTGACGAGATGGACTAGAATCACGAGGAAAAGTTTGCAATTTTAACACCGCATTCCAACGATCTTTTTCTGAAAGACTCATGTTAGAAATAATGTTTTTTAATTCTATTCTCTGTACGTAAAACTTTTTAGACAGCTTAATACGTTTAATTTCTCGAGCTTTCATAGATTGTTTAGCCATAAAATATGTTACCTTAATTTATTTTCGAAATGGAAAATTAAAAGAGGATAATAATAAGTGTCCTTCATGATTAGATTTTGCAGTAGTGGTTATAGTGACATCTAATCCACGAACTCTATCAATTTTGTCATAATCAATTTCAGGAAAAATAATTTGTTCTTTTATTCCCAAGCTATAATTTCCTCTACCATCAAAAGATCGAATAGATAAACCTCGAAAATCTCGAATACGAGGAATTGCTATGACAATTAAACGTTCAAAAAAATCCCATTTTCTTTGACCCCGTAGTGTAACTTTACAACCAATAGGATAACCTTGACGAATTTTAAAACCAGAAATAGATTTTCGAGCTTTAGTAGTAATTGGTTTTTGACCAGATATTGCTTTTAAATCAGATAAAGCATAATCTAAAGCTTTTTTATCAGAAATAGAAGAACCAACTCCCATATTTAAAGTTATTTTATAAATTTTGGGAACTTCCATTATAGATTTATAATTTAACTTGAACATAAGTTGTTTTACTACTGTTGATTTGTAATAATCATATAACATTACATTACTCCAAAACTATTAAATCGCTTTTCCATTGGATTTAAAAAATCGAATTTTTTTACCATTTTCAAATCTGAACCCAACACGGTCTGATTTTTGAGATTCAGGGTTTAAAATAGCAATATTTGATATGTGAATAGGAGCTTCTTTTTCTATTATTCCACCTTTTTGATTTCTATCAGGAACAGGTTTTTGATGTTTTTTAATGAGATTTAATCCTTTGATTATAACTTTATTGACAGATATAATACTTTTAATAATGCTCTTTTTTCCTTTATCTTTTCCTGATAATACAATTATATTATCATTTCGACGTAATTTTAATGCCATTTAGTATTCCTTAACAGTTTTTGTCTAAAGAACCTCTGGAGCTAATGAAATAATCTTCATAAATTTTTCTGTACGAAGTTCACGAGTTACTGGTCCGAAAATTCGAGTACCAACAGGTTGTTCATTATTATTTAAAACAACGCATGCATTGCTGTCAAAACGAATAACTGAACCATCAGAACGTTTTACTCCTTTTTTAGTTCTAACTACTACAGCTTTTAAAACTTCTCCTTTTTTAACTTTACCTCTAGGTATTGCTTCTTTTATTGTGATTTTAATTACATCACCAATACTTGCATATCTTCTGCGTGAACCACCTAGTACTTTTATGCACATAGCAGAGCGTGCTCCAGAATTATCTGCTACATTTAAAATAGTTTGCTCTTGAATCATTTTTAAAAAATTCCAGTGTACTTGATTATATTAAAAAATATTATTTAATTTTGAAAAATAATTAATAATTTATTTGTTTTAAAATTATAATATAAGTATGTTTTTTAAAGTATATTTCAAAAAACAGTTTTTTTGATAATACCAACTAAAACCCAAGATTTAGTTTTAGAAATTGGTCGAGATTCACAAATTTCAATTAAATCTCCAACAGAACATTCATTTTTTTCATCATGAATATGCAGTTTTGTAGTTCTTTTAATAAATTTTTTATAAATAGAATGTTTAATAAATCTTTCAATTACAACAACTGCAGATTTTTGCATCTTATTACTTATAACACGGCCTTTTAATGTTCGAATTTTTTCCATTATTTTATACTTTTCTTTTCATTTAATGCAGTTTTAACCTGAGCAATATTTCTTCGAACTCTTCGTAATAAATGAGGCTGTTTTATTTTATTAGAAGCTAATTTCATACGAAGATTAAATTTTTCTCGAAACAACTGTAAAAGTTCAATGTTAAGGCTTCTTATATCTTTTTCCCGAAGATTCAACATTTTGTTCATTATATCACCATTTTAGTCACAAAAACTGTTTTAATAGGCAATTTAGCTGCTGCCAATTTGAAAGCTTGACGTGATTCTTCTTCAGAAATTCCGGATAATTCATAAAGAATTTTTCCAGGTTGAATTAAAGCTACCCAATATTCTACATTTCCTTTTCCTTTTCCCATTCTAACTTCTAATGGTTTTTGAGTTATAGGTTTATCAGGAAATATTCGAATCCATACTTTTCCTTGTCTTTTTATAAAACGAGTGATAGCTCTTCGAGCTGACTCAATTTGACGATCACTTAATCGCCCTCGGTCAGTTGCTTTTAATCCAAAAGTACCAAATACCACATCAGTTCCAACAGCTAAACCGCGATTTCGACCTTTGTGCATTTTTCGAAATTTAGTCCGTTTTGGTTGCAACATGAGTAGATTCTCCTTATTTTTACTTTCGATTTTTACGATGTTGCTTTTTAGTTTGCATAGAAGAATGTTCTATTTTTTCAATTTCTTTCATTCCTCCTAATATCTCGCCTTTGAATATCCACACTTTAACTCCGATAACACCGTAAGTTGTGTGAGCTTCAGAAATGCTATAATCAATATCAGCTCGTAATGTATGTAAGGGTACTCTTCCTTCTCTGTACCATTCTCTACGGGCTATTTCTGTTCCTCCTAAACGACCACTAACTTCTACTTTTATCCCTTTTGCTCCTTGTCTCATTGCATTCTGAACGGCTCTTTTCATTGCACGTCGAAACATAACTCGACGTTCTAATTGAGAAGTAATTCCATCAGAAACTAGTTTAGCATCTAGTTCGGGTCTTCTTACTTCTGAAATATTAATCTGAGCTGGAACACCAGTTATCTTAGAAATTTTGTTTCTAATTTTTTCAACATCTTCACCTTTTTTACCAATTACTATACCTGGTCGTGCTGTATAAATAGTTACTCGAATACTTTTCGCTGGCCTTTCAATAACTATACGAGAAACAGAGGCTTTTGTTAATTTTTTTGACAAAAATTGACGAACTTGATAGTCACTATCTAAATTTTTAGAAAAATCTTTAGTACTTGAAAACCAGATAGAATTCCATTTTTTTACAATTCCTAATCGCATGCCATTAGGATGTACTTTTTGACCCATAGCTAAAATTTCCTCAAAAAATATTAATGATCAGAAACAATGACAGTGATATGACTAGTTCTTTTTAAAATTCGATCTGCACGTCCTTTTGCACGAGGCATCATTCTTTTCATTGTTGAACCTTCATTGACAAATATTTTTTTAATTCTTAACTGATCTATGTCAGTACCATTATTATGTTCTGCATTAGCTACAGCAGATTCAAGTACTTTTTTTACTAAAAAAGATGCTTTTTTGTTAGTGTAAGTCAAGATAGTTAATGCTTTAGAGACTTTTTTTCCACGAATTAAATCTGCAATTAAACGAATTTTTTGAGCAGAAGAACGAGCTTGACGATATTGAGCTAAAGTTTCCATTTATTCCTCTTTTTAACGTTTTTTTACTTTTTTATCAGCTGTATGTCCTCTATAAGTTCGAGTTAAAGAAAATTCTCCTAGTTTGTGTCCAACCATTTCTTCAGTAATAAAAATTGGAATATGTTGACGACCATTGTGAACAGATATTGTTAATCCTACCATATTAGGAAAAACAGTTGAACGTCTTGACCATGTTTTTAATGGTTTTTTATCACTTTCTTTCACTGCTCTTTCAACTTTTTTTAACAAACTAAGATCAATAAAAGGACCTTTCTTAAGAGAACGTGGCATAAATAATCCCTTATAATTATTTGCTTCGATGACGTAAAATAAATCTTTCAGTACGTTTGTTTTTTCTAGTTTTCTTGCCTTTTGTTTGAATTCCCCAAGGAGTAACCGGATGTTTACCAAAATTTCTTCCTTCACCTCCACCATGAGGATGATCTACTGGGTTCATCGCTGTACCACGAACAGTTGGTCTTATTCCTAGCCAACGAGAAGCTCCTGCTTTTCCTAATACTTTTAACATGTGTTCAGAATTACCAACTTCACCTACAGTAGCTCTGCAATTAGATTGTATTTTTCTCATTTCTCCAGATCTCAATCTTAAAATAGCATAAAATTTATCTTGAGCTACTAATTGCACATAACTTCCTGCTGAACGAGCTATTTGACCTCCTTTTCCAGGCTTCATTTCTACATTATGAATAAATGTACCAACTGGAATGTTTTTTATTGGCAAAGTATTACCTATTTTAATAGGTATATGCGTTCCAGAAACAACATACTCTCCAACCTTTAAATTTTTAGGAGCTAAAATGTATTTTCTAGTTCCATCTTTATACAAAATTAAAGCAATATAAGAAGAACGATTTGGATCGTATTCAATCCTTTCCACTACTGCTTGAATATTATCTTTGTTTCTTTTAAAATCTATAATTCGATAAGATTTTTTGTGACCTCCACCAATATGACGAGTTGTAATTCTTCCATTATTGTTTCGCCCTCCACTTTTATTTTTTTTTTCAAGCAACAAAGAGTATGGTTTTCCTTTATACAACTCTTTATTTACTATTTTTATTACATGACGACGACCTGGAGATGTTGGTTTGCATTTTACAATTGTCATTTTCGTATCCTTCGATTACTCTGAATGACTTATAAAGTCTAAATTATACTCTTTTTTTACTTTTACATAAGCTTTTTTCCAATTTTTTCGCTGAACAAGGCGATTAGATTGGCGTTTTTTTTTACCTTTTACTTGAACAGTTTTTACACTTTCAATTTTTACTTCAAATATTTTTTGAACTGCACATTTTATTTCATATTTAGTTGCATTTTTTAAAACTTTTAACACAATAGTATTAAATTTATCTGATGTTATGGATGATTTCTCAGATACATGTGGAGAAAGCAATACACTAAGTAAACGTTCTTCAGAAATCATGAAAGTATTTCCTCTACCTTCTTTATCGCTTTAACAGTAATTATTACATGCTTAAAAGAAATTAAACTAACTGGATTTATAGAATCAACATCTTTTACATCTACTAAATGTAAATTTCTAGATGCAAGAAGTAAGTTATTATCTATTTTATCAGTAATAATAAATACATTTTTTAAATGTATGTCTCGTAATTTTTGTACTAAAAATTTAGTTTTAGGTTTATTTAATGAAAAATTTTCAAAAACTATTAATCTTTTTTGACGTATTAATTCAGAAAAAATACTTTTTAATGCGCCTCGATACATTTTTTTATTAACTTTTTGACTATGTTCTTGAGGTTTTGCGGCAAATGTTATTCCACCAGAGCGCCAAATAGGGCTTCTAAAAGACCCTGCACGTGCACGACCCGTTCCTTTTTGACGCCATGGTTTTTTACCTGAACCAGAAACTTCAGCACGACTTTTTTGGGCACGTGTTCCCTGACGGGTAGATGCTGAATAAGCAACAACGACTTGATGAATTAGAGATTCATTAAAACTACGACCAAAAGTAATTTCAGAAACACTAAGAACATTTTGTACGTCTTGAACTATTAATTCCATGCTTGACTCCTCACTACTTAAACCTTGATAGCAGGTTTAATGATAAGATCACTACCAGTAGCACCAGGAACAGCCCCTTTTAATAAAAGAAGATTTTGATTTTCATCAATTCGTACAATCTTTAAACTTTGCACTGTAACACGATGATTTCCTAGTTGACCTGCCATTTTTTTACCTTTAAATACTCTTCCTGGAGTTTGATTTTGACCGATAGAACCTGGAACTCTATGAGATAAAGAGTTTCCATGTGTTGCGTCTTGAGTTTTAAAATTCCAACGTTTAACTGTACCACTAAAACCTTTTCCTTTAGATATTCCAGTAACATCAACTTTTTTTATATCTTTTAAAATATTAATTGTTATGTTACTTCCTACCTGAAAATTTGATTTTTCATCAACTCTAAATTCCCATAAACTTCTACCAGGAACAACTCCAGATTTTAAAAAATGACCCGCTTCTGATTTTGTCAACTTATTGGTTTTTTTTATACCAGTAGTTATTTGAACAGCACAATATTGATCAGTTCTTATTTTTTTTACTTGAGTAATTCGATTTTCCTCGATTTCAATCACTGTTACAGGAATAGAGTTTCCTTCTTCAGTAAAAATACGAGTCATACCAATTTTTTTACCAACTAATCCTATCATTTTTCAAACCTTCTCAATCATGAATCCATTTGATTAACCTAGGCTAATTTGAACATCTACACCAGCAGCAAGATCTAAACGCATAAGTGCATCAACAGTTTTTTCAGTCGGTTCGACAATATCGATTAATCTCTTATGCGTACAAATTTCATATTGATCACGCGCATCCTTATTTACATGAGGAGAAACTAAAATAGTAAAACGTTCTTTACGAGTAGGTAATGGAATTGGACCGCGTACTTGTGCGCCAGTTCTTTTAGCAGTTTCAACAATTTCTGCAGTCGATTGATCAATTAATCTGTGATCAAAAGCTTTTAAACGAATACGTATTCTTTGGTTCTGCATCAGACCAGAACTCCAATTATATATGCACATTAAAAATTCAATCTTCTCTTTTATAAGAGATGATGTAATTAATTATTTTTAACTCCTAAATCAGGAGTATTGTTTTAAATATCTTTAAGAGATTATTTATATAAAATTAAAACCTATTTTTTAACAAAAAAAAAGTTTATAAATCAAGAAAAGAGCATTTTATACTCTTTTCTTAATAAATTCAACTAAGTATTAGCATAAAAAATCTTTTTAATTTTAAAATTAGGCAATTATTAGAGTATAATTTTAGAAACTACTCCCGCACCTACTGTTCGACCGCCTTCACGTATAGCAAATCGCAAACCATCAGTCATTGCAATAGGATTAATTAAAGTTACAGTTATTTTAATGTTATCTCCTGGCATTACCATTTCCATTCCTTCTGGAAGTTCAATTGAACCCGTTACATCAGTAGTTCTAAAATAAAACTGAGGACGATATCCTTTAAAAAATGGAGTATGACGCCCACCTTCTTCTTTGGATAAAACATAAACCTCGGACTCAAATGTTGTATGTGGATGAATACTGCCTGGTTTTGCTAAAACTTGACCTCTTTCGATTTCATCACGTTTTGTGCCACGAAGTAAAACACCTACATTTTCTCCAGCACGGCCTTCATCTAATAGCTTTCTAAACATTTCTACACCGGTGCAAGTAGTTTTTGTTGTTTTCTTAATTCCTACTATTTCTACTTCTTCACCAACTTTAATTATTCCTTTTTCTACTCTTCCAGTAACTACTGTTCCTCTTCCTGAAATAGAAAAAACATCTTCTATTGGCAATAGAAAAGGTTGTTCAATTGCGCGTTTAGGCTCAGGAATATAACTGTCTAAAAATTTAGATAAATCAAATATTTTTGATTCCCATTCAGGATCACCTTCTAATGCTTTTAAAGCAGAACCTCGAATGATAGGAGTATCATCTCCAGGAAAATTGTATTGAGTTAGTAAATCTCGAACTTCCATTTCTACCAATTCTAATAATTCTTCATCATCTACCATATCACATTTATTAAGAAAAACAATAATATAAGGAACCCCAACTTGCCTTCCAAGTAAAATATGTTCTCTGGTTTGAGGCATAGGACCATCAGTAGCAGCAACAACTAAAATTGCACCATCCATTTGAGCTGCACCAGTTATCATGTTTTTAATATAATCCGCATGACCTGGACAATCTACATGAGCATAGTGTCTGCATTCAGTATCATATTCTACATGAGAAGTATTTATAGTTATTCCTCTTGCTTTTTCTTCTGGAGCATTATCAATTTGATCGAAAGCTCGTGCAGAACCTCCATATTTTTTTGACAAAACAGTAGTAATAGCTGCTGTCAATGTTGTTTTTCCATGATCAACATGACCAATCGTCCCTACATTTATATGAGGTTTTAACCGTTGAAATCTTTCTTTAGACATCTTTTTTTCCTTATTTTATATATTTTTTAATGAACACTGATTAATACTACACGTGACAAAAAAGCTATTTTCCTTTTTTTTCAATGATAAAACTAGCAATAAAATCTGGAGCTTCTAGATATTTTAAAAATTCCATCGAATAAGATGCTCTACCTTGAGTTTTAGAACGCAAATCAGTAGCATAACCAAACATTTCTGATAAAGGAACGCATGCGTTAATAATTTTTCCCATAACTAAATCTTTCATGCCTTCAATAATACCTCTTCTTCGATTTAAATCTCCTATAACATCTCCCATATAATCATCTGGAGTTTCTATTTCTACTTTCATAATTGGTTCTAATAAAATTGGTTTTGCTTGTTTAAAACCTTTTTTAAATGCAATAGATGCTGCTATTTTAAATGCTAATTCAGAAGAATCTACATCATGATAAGAGCCAAAATAAAGACGAACCCCAACATCTACAACAGGATATCCGGCTAATGGGCCATGTTTTAATTGTTCCTGAATACCTTTATCAATTGCAAGAATATATTCTCCAGGTATTACTCCTCCTTTTATATCATTAATAAATAAATATCCTGAACCACCAGGTTCTAATGGAAACAATTCTATAACAACATGCCCATATTGACCTCTTCCTCCTGATTGCTTAATATGCTTTCCTTCAACATCCTTTACTTTTTGTAAAATAGTTTCACGATATGCTACTTGAGGTTTTCCAATATTTGCATCAACACCAAACTCTCTTTTCATTCGATCAACAATAATTTCTAAATGCAATTCACCCATTCCGGAAATAATAGTTTGATTGGATTCTTGATCAGTTTTGACCTGAAAAGATGGGTCTTCTTTAGCTAATCTATTTAATGCCAAACCCATTTTTTCTTGATCTATTTTTGTTTTAGGTTCTACGGAAATGGATATGACTGGTTCTGGAAATTCCATTCGCTCTAATATAATTGGTTTATTTAAATCACATAACGTATCTCCAGTAGTAACTTCTTTTAATCCTATCGCTGCGGCAATATCTCCGGCATGTACTTCTTTAATTTCTTCTCTTTTATTTGCATGCATTTGAACGATTCTACCAAATCGCTCACGTTGTGATTTGACAGAATTAAATACAGTATCTCCTGATTTTACTACTCCAGAGTATACTCTAAAAAAAGTTAAATTACCTACAAATGGATCAGTAGCAATTTTAAAAGCTAAAGCTGAAAACGGAGCTTGATCATTTGAAGATCTAAAAGAAGGAGTTTTGTTATTATCATTTAAAGTCCCTTTAATATCTTGAACATCATTAGGAGCGGGTAAATACTCAATTATTGCATCTAATAATGCCTGAACTCCTTTATTTTTAAAAGCTGAACCACAAGTTATAAGAGTAATTTCGTTGTTTAAAGCACGTTGACGAAGTGATAATTTGATTTCATTTTCTGATAATTCTATGCCATTTAAATATTTTTCCATAAGAATTTCATTAGATTCAGCTGCTGATTCAATTAATTTTTGGCGCCATTCTTCTGATAATTGAACCATATTATTTGGAATTTTATTATACGTAAATGTAATTCCTTGATCAGAATCTTTCCAATAAATAGCTTTTCTTTTAATTAAATCTACAACACCAATAAAATTTTCTTCTGAACCAATAGCTAATTGAAGAGGAACCGGATTAGCTCCTAATCTTTTTTTGATTTGTTTTACTACTTTTAAAAAATTAGCTCCCATGCGATCCATTTTATTTATAAAAGCTATACGAGGAACTTTATACTTGTTTGCTTGTCTCCATACAGTTTCTGACTGAGGTTGAACGCCTCCTACTGCACAATAAACCATGACAGCTCCATCTAATACACGCATTGAACGTTCTACTTCTATAGTAAAATCAACATGCCCAGGTGTATCAATGATATTAATTCTGTGAGGTTTAAATTGTTTAGCCATTCCACTCCAAAATGCCGTCGTAGCTGCTGAAGTAATAGTAATGCCTCTTTCTTGTTCTTGTTCCATCCAATCCATGGTAGCAGCTCCGTCATGAACTTCACCGATTTTATGATTAATTCCTGTATAAAATAAAATCCTTTCAGTTGTAGTTGTTTTACCTGCATCTATATGAGCACTAATTCCAATATTACGATATTGAGAAATAGGTGTTGTACGAGTCATTATTTTTTCTCTCATGTTTAGTGTTTCAAAAATCAGCACCCTATGAGTAAAATAAGATGATTGCACAATATAACAATATAAAAAATAAAATGATTAAGATTTTAC
Source organism: Buchnera aphidicola (Muscaphis stroyani) (assembly GCF_005080865.1). Lineage (NCBI taxonomy): Bacteria > Pseudomonadati > Pseudomonadota > Gammaproteobacteria > Enterobacterales > Erwiniaceae > Buchnera > Buchnera aphidicola. The sequence continues at coordinate 545,745 of NZ_CP034861.1, forward strand.
CAACGATAGTGAGCAAAAGCTTTATTTGCTTCTGCCATTTTATGTATTTCTTCTCTTTTTTTTACTGCAGCTCCTTTTTTTTCTACTGCATCAAAAAGTTCATTAGATAATCGCACAGACATAGACTTATCGACTCTTTTACGAGCTGATTCCACGATCCATCTCATAGCTAACGCATTTCTTCTAACTGGTCGAACTTCTACAGGAACTTGATACGTTGAACCCCCTACTCGACGTGATTTTACTTCCACTGTTGGTCGAACATGTTCTAAAGCTATTTCGAATGCTTCTAATTCTTTTTTTTCAGTACGATTTGATAAATTTTTTAAAGCAGTATAAACAATGACTTCGGCAATAGATTTTTTTCCATTAATCATTAATATATTTATAAATTTAGCTAGTAATTCTGAAGAAAACTTTGGATCTGGTAAAATTTTTCGAGTACTAATAATGCGTCTGCGTGACATAAAATACTCCACTTAAAAACATAAATTAAAAGAATAGTATTTCGATACAATTAAAAATAAAAGATATTTTTATTTCATAAAATAAAAATGTGTTAAGATTTGACTTTTTTTACTCCATATTTTGAACGACTTTTTTTTCTTTCTTTAACGCCAGCGCAATCCAATGCGCCTCTAACAACATGATAACGAACTCCAGGTAAATCCTTAACTCGACCACCTCTAATTAAAATGACAGAATGTTCTTGTAAATTATGACCTTCTCCGCCGATATAAGCTGTTACTTCAAATCCATTCGTTAATCTAACTCGACATACTTTACGCAGGGCGGAATTAGGTTTTTTAGGTGTAGTTGTATAAACTCTCGTGCATACTCCTCTTTTTTGAGGACTTTTCCCTAATGCGGGAACGTTACTTTTAATTACTTTAGACAAACGTGGTTTACGGACCAATTGATTGATTGTGGTCATAAAGGCTCCTTTTTTAAACTTATTATCTAAATAAATGTTAATATATGTTAAGAAAAAAATAATTAATTATATATCATAATGATAAATATAAAAATTTTGATAAAACAAATATATCACCAAATTATTTGTTTTTTATTTTTTAATGTTAACTTAACAAATTGAGAATAGTTTATGAGAATAAATTTTCTTGAAACATTCTTGTGAATACCCCTAGCATAAACATCTTCTTTTATTGCATATAATTTTGCTTCTGAAAACGTTATTTTATTTAAAAAAACATTATTATTTAATGCAATTAAAACTCCATCTTGCAAAGCTAAAAAATCATCCGATATTTTTAGCATATTAATAAAAAAAGATATATCAGTTTTAAAAGGAGATTTCATTAAGGTATGTAACATAATGTATGCTCCTTAAAAATTAATAATTGCATCATAATTATCTAACTTTAAATATAAAGTTTCTTTATTTAAAATTGTTGTATTTAAAACAAAATGTCTGTAATTAAAAAGACCTCTTTCTATCAGAGATGATTTGCAACAATAAAAATTTTTAATATCAAGAATAGGCAATATAGAAAAAGAAGATACATAATTACGAGATAAAATTTTTTTTGTCTGATAACTTTTAATTAATTGTAAAACCCCGTCTCCAATAAAAAATAAGCTAATTTTTTTTAAGATAGCAGATATACTTAAAACAGCATCTAAACCTTCTCTTCCAAAACTGCTTCCATGCGGAGCATGAGAAAAAATTACGGCAATTGTTTTCATTGAAATATTTTATTTTATAAAGATTTTGCATTAAAATTGAACTATTCGGTCACATAACTGTATTGAGTAACCCAGTTCTACTAATCCACTTAATTGAAAAAAACAAGCTAAATTTTTTTTTTTAATTTTTAGATTTGATTTATTTTGATAATTGATAACTCCTCTTCTAAGAGCAGCTCCAACACACACATGAAGCTGAACATTATAATTTTTAAATAATTCTTGCCATCCTTTCACAAGATTAAATTCATCAGTAGCTGGTTCAGTAAAATCATTTCCATTTAACACGCCATCGCAATAAAAAAAAACGCTGTACAGTGCATGATTCATTTTAATTAAAGATTGACAAAAAAGAAAAGCAGTACTAGCGTTTTGAGTTCCATAAACAGGTCCTGTTACTAAAACTGTATATTTCATTATTAATATTTTATGCCTATAAAAAATTTTTTACTTTTTAACACGAAACGACAATGTGAATTACTTATTTATTATTTTTACATATTTATTGTTTTTAATGTTTTAATAGAACTTTTTTTAAACAGTCACATCTAATAGTTCTATATCAAAAATCACTGTAGAATTTGAAGGAATATTATTTGTTCCTTGCTCTCCATATGCTAAATAAGGAGGTATAATCAGCTTAATTTTACCACCTTTGTGAATATATTTTAAACCTTCTTGCCATCCAAATATGACATCTTTTAAAAATAATGATAGTGGTTGTTTTTTTTTGTAAGAGTTATCAAATTCTTTTCCATCGATAAATGTTCCTTTATAATGTACTGTTATTTTTGAATTATCTTGAACTTTTTCTCCTTCTCCTCTTTTTTCTATAGCATACAATAATCCGCTAGAGGTTTTTATTACATTTTTCATACGAGAAAATTTATTTATATATAATGTTCCTTGCGATAAGTTATCTTCTGCTTCTTTTTTAAATTCTATCTTTTTTTTATTATTAACTTGCTCTTCAAAACTTTGCAGAATAGAAATTATTTCTTGATTGGATAATTTTAATTTGTTTAATATAGAATCCTGAACTCCTAACAGGATACATTTTTTATTCAAAATTATGCCTATTTTTTTTTGTTTTTCAGAGGATTGATTAATGTAATTACCTAACGAAACACCTAAAGAATAACTCAATTTATCATTGTTATTATGAAATTTATCTTTCATGTCTAAATAAGATTGTACAGGAATATTAGGTAATGAAGCTAATGCTGAAAAGGATTGTGGAGTATAGATTATTATACACAAAAACATAATTCTTTTTAACAGAAAAAAAAACATTTGCTGCTCCAAAAAACTAGTATACATTAAATTTTACATATAGATTTTTTATTATAGAAATGAATTGTTTTAAAAACAACTATTAAAAAATCTTTTATCTTTTTTAAAAATTTTACATATTTATAAAATTTTTAATAAACGGTGCCAGTATTTTAAAAGTTATTAATAAAAAGATTTATAAATTCATAATTTATCTAAAAAAGAACAGTATTTTCATTTTATAAAAAATTAATACGTTCTATCCATAATTAATCTTAAATATTCAATGTTTTTTTAATTAAAATAAATCAACAAAAAATCATAAACTAATTCAATTAAATAATTAAAAAATATTATTTTAATTGACTTTCTTAATTTTATAAAATTTATAAAACAAAAAATTTTAAAAAAATTATGATATCTTTGTTAAGGGAAATTTATATAAATTTTAAAAAATTATGCAATAATATGGTGATAAAAATGAACGATATAAATCGAATAGGACTTGTATGGATTAGCTTTTTTTCATACGCTTTTACAGGCGCATTAGTTGTAGTTACTGGAATGATTATAGGTAACATTGCTGATTATTTTCATTTATCTATCTCTAGAATGAGCAATACTTTTACTTTTTTAAATGCAGGCATTTTGACGGCTATTTTATTAAATTCTTGGTTAATTGAAATTGTGTCATTAAAAAAGCAACTCATATTTGGATTTTTACTCACTTTTATCGCTGTAATAGGTATCATGTTTTCACATGGTATATTTTATTTTTCTATCAATATCTTTGTATTAGGATTGGTAAGTGGTATCACAATGTCAATTGGTACTTTTATTATAACTCATGTATATCCTGAAGAAAAAAGAGGTTCCAGGCTGCTTTTAACTGATTCGTTTTTTAGTATGTCAGGAATGATATTTCCAGTAATTGCAGCACATATATTAGAAAAACAGATTCCATGGTATTGGATTTATACATGTATAGGAAGCATTTATTTAGCTATTATTTTTTTAACAATTAATCTTACTTTTCCAAGATTAAAAAAAAACGTTATCCATAAAAATATTGATAAAGAAAAATGGAATATGAACGTATTTTTACTATCAATTTCTGCAATGCTTTATATTTTAGGTCAGTTAGGATTTATTTCTTGGGTGCCACAATATGGATCTAAAATTATAAATATTAATCTTAAACAAACTGGAAGATTAGTTAGTAATTTTTGGATGTCATATATGATAGGTATGTGGGTTCTTAGTTTTATAATCAAATTTTTTAATTTAAGACTTATTCTTATTTTTCTTACCGGAATTTCTACTTTTTTAATGTATATGTTTATACATATTAAAAATTATTTTTTATTGCAATTTACTATTGTCGGTTTGGGTTTTTTTTCTAGTGCGATTTATACAATTATCATTACCTTAGCTTCTTTGCAAACAAATAAACCATCTCCAAAATTAATAAATTTTATTTTATTATTTGGAACTATTGGTACATTGCTTACATTTATTATCACCAGTCCTATTGTTGAAAAAAAAGGATTATACACAGTTCTATTAAGTTCAAGTATACTATATGGAATAGTATTTGTTTTGTCTATCTTAATTAATTTTCTAATGAAACATCAAAAAAATTCAAAAAAATTATAAATTTTAAATAAAAAAAATTTATAACATTTTAAATAAACTGGAACAAGAAAAAAATTTCTGGTTTATTTAAAAAAAAGTTGTTAACCCCAGTATAGAATGTATTTTTTTTATGGTTTCTTCTGATTTTATTTTTGCTTGAATTGCTCCTTCAAAAACTATTTTTTTTAAATAAGTTTCATCAAGACGATAACTGAAATAAGATTTTTGTAATTTAGATAAAAATTTAGATAAACTATCTGCAACAATTTTTTTAAATTCAGAATACATAACACCATCAAGTTCTTTTTCTAACACACTAATCGTTTTTTTAGTAGTAGCTGAAAGAATCTCTAATAAATTTGAAATACCTAATTTTTTCTGCGTATTATAATATATTTTTGGAGGAAGATCTGAATCAGTTACAGAATTTTTTATTTTTAACATCGCAGATGGTATATCATCCATTAAAAAAATAACATTATTCTTATTTACATCAGATTTAGACATTTTTTTACTTGGCTCTAACAAAGCCATTATTTTTGAACCAAAATTTCTAATTAAAGGAGCGGGTAATTTAAATATATTTCCATACAAAGAATTAAAACGACAAGCTATTTTTCGTGCTAACTCTAAATGTTGTTTTTGATCTTTACCTACGGGTACTAAATTAGTTTGATATAATAAAATATCTGCAGCCATTAAAATTGGATAATTAAATAAACCAACATTTACATGTTGAAAATTATTTCCATCTATTTTTCGATTTTTTTTGAATTGAGTCATTCTAAGTAATTCTCCAAATCGACTAAAACAACTCAGAATCCAATTTAATTGACAATGATGATAAACGTGAGATTGAACAAAAATAATACTTTTTTTTGGATCTAATCCACAAGCCAAATAAAATCCTAGCGTATCAAATATAGATTTTTGTAAGTTTTTTGATTTTTTTAATGAAGTCAAAGCATGCAAGTCAGCAATACAATACAAACATTGATAATCATTTTGCATTTGAGACCAATACTGCATTGTTCCTATGTAATTACCAATAGTTAATTTGCCAGATGGTTGTACAGCACTAAATAATATCGGTTTAAAATCAGTCATCTTAATTCCTATAAAAAATACAATAAATAATCAAAGATTAATGAATTAATCTAAAATGAGCATTGTTCAGTTCTTCACGAATTTTTTGAATTATTAAAGAATAATTAGAATATTTAAATATTCCAGATCCAATAACAAAGACGTTTGCTCCAGATAACGCTATTTCGCAAATATTTTCAACTTTAACTCCTCCATCTACTTGTAATAATACATTAGGAGAGCTGGTATCAATACGCTTACGAGCTTCTCTTAATTTATTAAATGTAGATGGTAAAAAAATTTGATTTCCAAATCCTGGATTAACTGCCATTAACAAAATTAAATCTATTTTTTCTATTACATAATCTAAAAAATTAAGAGACGTAGTAGGATTAAAAGCCAATCCAACTTTACATCCATGTTCTTTAATTAATTGCAATGTTCCTTCAATATGTTGAGTAGATTCTGGATGAAAAATAATAGAAGTTGCTCCAGATTTAGCAAATTTAGAAACTAAGTTATCTACTGGATTTGTCATTAAATGCACATCAATTGGAACAGTAATGTTATAATTTCTTAATGACTCTAAAATCATTGGTCCTATTGTTAAATTTGGAACATAATGATTGTCCATAACATCAAAATGTATTAAATCACCACCTGCATCTATAACTTTTTTTGTATCTTCTCCTAAACGAGAAAAATCAGCGGATAAAATTGATGGAGCTAAAAAAAAATTTTTCATTACGAATATCCTCTATCAAAAAATTGATAAAAAATTAAAATGAACTGAATATTAAAAATAAATATGAGAAAATGTTAAAACACATATCTAACATTTAAAAAATTAATAAACTTATTTAATAAGTTTTTATTGATATGTTATTTGCTATGTATTTATTCTAACAATTGTGTTAGTGATTTCGCACGATAACTCTGTTTATAAAAAATAAAGTTATAGTTTTATAAAACAAATTAAATTCTTAAAAAATTTAAAAATAAAATTTATATAATCACTACTGAGAGTCTTTAATTGCAGTTAAAATAGTGTTTTTATCTATACTTTTATATATTCCTGCTTTTCCAATAGAAATAGGAAGTACCAGTCTTATTTCTCCTGAAACAACTTTTTTATCTCTCATCATATATGGTAAATAAGAAGCTGCTGACATATTTTTAGGCCCTTTAGTTGGCAAGCCAGTTCTTTTTAATAAATTCAATATTCTTTTATAATCTATTGAACTTAAATATCCCATTAATTCTGAAGTACGTGATGCCATTACCATTCCTACAGATATTGCTTCACCATGTAACCAACTACCATAACCTGAATGCGCTTCAATTGCATGACCATATGTGTGACCAAAATTTAATAATGCACGCAAATTATTTTCTCTTTCATCAAGAGAAATTAACTTTGATTTTAATTCACAACATTTTTTAATACAATAAGACATTGAATCACGATTCAAAGAAAGAATATCATCCATTTTTTCCTCTAACCAATAAAAAAAATTAGCATCAAAAATGATAGCATATTTGATTACTTCGGCTACGCCCGATACGAGTTCGCTATAAGGAAGAGTACGTAAACAATTAATATCAATGATAACAGAAGATGGTTGCCAAAAGGAACCAATCATATTTTTACCAAGTAAATGATTTACACCAGTTTTACCACCAATGGAAGCATCAACTTGAGATAATAGAGTTGTTGGAATTTGAATGAACTTTACGCCTCTCTGATAAACGGAAGCTGAAAAACCAGTTAAATCACCTATTACTCCTCCGCCTAAAGCAATTAGAGTCGTATCTCTAGAATGTTTTTTTTCTAATAAATCAGAAACAATTAATTCCATTTCATTTAATGTTTTGTACTGTTCTCCATCTGAAAGAATAACTTGATCAACTTTTATTCCAGATTGTCTTAAATGAAATAATACCTTGTCTTTCAAAAGATTAGCTATTGTTCTATTAGTCACTAACATAGCTTGATCTCCTGATTGTAAAGGATGAAATATATTATCTTTTTCGATAATCCCGCATCCTATACTAATAGAATAACTTCTCGTTCCTAGTGCAACTTTTATCTGCTCCACAATCTTAATACTCCATTTAAAATTTTATATTTTTAACTATTTTTATATTTTTTCTAGCAAACGAATGATATTATATGCTACAGATTTAACACTTTGATTATCAGTTTTAATAGTAATATCTGCTATTTCTTTATATAAAGGATTACGTTCGCGTGCTAATTTTTCTAAAATAATTTGATTTGAAACAGATTCTTTATTTAATAATGGTCTTTTTTTATCTCTTTTAGTACGAGATAATTGCTTTTCAATTGTTGTTTCTAAATACACCACAACTCCTCTAGAAGATAAAGAATTACGAGTATCTCTGAATTTTACTGAACCTCCACCTGTAGCAAGAATAATACCATTTTTACGAGTCAATTCATTAATAATCTTTTTTTCTCTTTCACGAAAACCACTTTCGCCTTCTATATCAAATACCCAACTTATATCAGCACCAGTCCGTTTTTCAATTTCTTGGTCGGAATCATAGAATTCTATATTAAGCTGTTGAGCTAACTGACGACCAATAGTACTTTTACCAGCACCCATGGGTCCAACTAGAAAAATATTTCGTTTTTCTGCCATTTTTTTATTACTATAATAATTTGTTAATAAAACCAATGCTCAGCGATTATCACTGGCAAAGACATAAACACACGTTTAAAATATAAAATAATATCAAAACATATTTTTTAATTCTTGATAATTTTAATTTTCAAAAGATTTATACTATTATTTATATAAAACAGTTATTAATACTAAAAAATTAATTCATTGATATTGAAATATAATTGTTTTAAAAGTGTAAATCATTAAAAATAGCTCATTTTATTTTTATTTAAAAAATATAGTTTTTTAATTAATCTATTTTTAAAAAATTTTGAAAAACGTTTTTAAAAATTTAGTTTGTTAATACTTTTTAGAAGGTTGCTAAATTTTTTAAAAATAAAACATGCTTTATCAAAATTAGATAAATTTATTTCTAGTGTTCTTTAAAAAAATTTAATAATTGTACATTTTATTATACAAAATAATTTTTAAGTAAAAAACTTGACGTCATTTAGTTTTCTATTCTAAAATGTTGTTTTAGTATGCGTTAAATACGTATTTAAAGAATTTATTTTTTAGTATAAGTAAACTATAAAATAATAAAAAATTAAAAAGGTGAGGTGTCCGAGAGGCTTAAGGAGCACGCCTGGAAAGCGTGTATATGGAAACGTATCAAGGGTTCGAATCCCTTTCTCACCATAAAAATGTAATAAAATATATTAGTTCTTGAAAACTTTATAATAAAGAAGACTCTAAAGCTATTTTTATCATGTCATTAAAACTAGATTCTCTTTCTTTTGAAGTTAATGTTTCTTTTTTTATAATATGATCAGAAACAGTGCATATTGATAGAGCTGGAACTTTAAATTCCGCAGCTACACTGTATATTCCAGCAGTTTCCATATCTACTCCAAGAATATTATATTTTTTTAATATATTTAATGTTTCTTGATCCTCCGTATAAAAAGAATCTGTTGTAAAAAAATTACCTATATTTACTTTTATTTTCATTTTATTAGCTACTGATGCAGCATTTAAAATCATTTTAAAATCTGAAATAGCAGCAAAATCATGATTTTTAAAACGCGCTCTATTAAATTTAGAATCAGTAGAAGCGCCCATACTAATTACAACATCTCGTAATTTTATATCATTCCGTATAGCACCACAAGTTCCTATACGAATAATTTTTTTTATATTATATTCAGTAATTAACTCTTTCACGTAAAGAGCGGCAGAGGGTATTCCTATCCCGTGACTCATAATAGAAATTTTTTTATTTTTATATTTTCCAGTATAAGCTAACATTAAACGAACATCGTTAATTTTTAAAATCTCATCTAAATAATTTTCCGCAATATATTTTACTCGTACAGGATCTCCTGACATAAGAACTGTATCTGAAAAATCATTTTTTTTGCTGTGAATATGAGGGGTAGGCACTATTTTTTTCCTTTTAAAAAAGATTTTAATTTTAAAGCATATTTTTACCATATTTCATATCAGACAAAAGAAAATATTTTGCAATTGTCTGACCAATATCAGAAAAAGTCTCACGATGACCTAAAAATTTTTTTTTAATACCTGGATAATAAATTAATATAGGAATATATTCTCGAGTATGATCTGATCCTTTCCAAGTAGGATCACATCCGTGATCTGAAGTAATTATCAATAAATCCGTTTTTTTGACTAAATTTATAATTTCAGATAATCGAAAATCAAAAAATTCTAATCCTTGTGCATATCCAGAAACATCTCGACGATGCCCCCAATTAGAATCAAAGTCTACAAAATTAGTAAAAATAATAGTATTATTTCTTGCTTTTTTAATTTCCATCACAGTAGAATTACATAATTCTTCTAATCCAACAGCTTTAACTTTTTTGGTTATACCAACTCCAGCATAAATATCAGAAACTTTACCTATTCCTACTACTGCACCTTGATTTTCTTTGATTAATTTTATCATAACAGTATCATCAAAAGGTTCCATAGATAAATCTTTTCTATTACCAGATCGTTGGAAATTTAACTTGCTTTCTCCAAAAAAAGGTCTAGCAATTACTCTTGCAACTTTAAATCCATTTTTGTTTAAAATTATTCGAATAATTTCGCATAATTTGTACAATTTAGACAATCCAAATTTAAATTCGTGACAAGCTACTTGAAATACAGAATCTGCTGAAGTGTAAAAAATTGGTTTTCCAGTTTTAATATGTTCTTCACCAAAAACATTAAGAATTTCTATACCTGATGAGTGACAGTTTCCTAAAATACCCGGTATTTTTGACGTGATGATAATTTCTTGAATTAGTTCATCAGGAAAACTATTTTTTTTATTTTCAAAATAAAACCAATTATCTAAAACTGGAACACCAGCGATTTCCCAATGTCCTGAAGTAGTATCTTTTCCAGAAGAAATTTCACTTGCTAATCCATAGCTTCCAATAAGATCTACTTTACTAAAACCTAAAGGATAAACTCCTGTAGACATTTTTGAAGCTTCTAAAATTCCTAATTTTGATAAATTTGGAATATTTAACAAGCCTGTTCTTCCTTTATTTGCGTTCCCTAAAAAACATTCTCTTGATATATGACCAAACGTATCTGATCCAGAATCATTAAAATTTTCTGCATCAAAACTTGATCCTATTCCCAAAGAATCTAAAATCATTAAAAAAACTCGTCTCATTTTTATATCCAACAAAGTGATTAAAGAATTTTATATAATATTTTAATAGAAATTATTGCTCCCTTGTCTTATGAAAAGAAATGCCAGGATATTGTTGAATTGATATATTTAAGTTTGCAGCATTCGGCGCAAGATATATTAAATTTTTTGAATTGTCAAAAGCTAAATAAGTTTTATTTTTTTCTTGAAATGAAGTGATATCACAATTTTTTGATCTAATCCAACGAGCAAGAGAAATATTTACTTTTTCATATATCGCGTCTACATTATATTCTATTTTTAGACGTTCAATTACAACATCAAACTGAAGTATTCCAATAGCTCCTAAAATAATATGACTATTAATTATTGGTCGAAAAACTTGAATAGCTCCTTCTTCTGACAATTGTATTAAACCCTTTATTAATTGTTTTTGTTTGAGAGGATTTTTTAAAAGAATACGACGAAATATTTCTGGAGCAAAACTAGGTATACCAATAAACTTTATTTCTTCACCTTCTGTAAATGTATCTCCAATTCTAATAGTTCCATGGTTATGAAATCCTATAACATCTCCTGGATAAGCTCTTTTTATAGCAAATCTTTCTCCAGCAATAAATGAAAAAACATTAGAAACTATAATATCTTTTTTGATTCTGACGTGTCTTATTTTCATACCTTTATTATATTGTCCTGAAACAATTCTTATAAAAGCAACTCGATCACGATGTTTTAAATCCATATTCGCTTGTATTTTAAATACAAAACCAGTAAATTTTTTTTCTTGAGGATTAACTATCCTTATATCGCTTTGACGCTTAAGAGGAGCTGGTGCCCATTTTATAATGCTCATTAACAAATGATCAATTCCAAAATTTTTAAGCGCACTTCCAAAAAAAACAGGAGTTAAAATGCCTTTTAAAAATTTATTTTTATTAAAAAAAGGATATATGTTACTAATTAATTCTAATTCTTCTCGAATCTGCACCGATAAATCTATTCCAATATGATGATCTAATTTTGTATCTAATACATCAGATAAAGAAATTAAACTTGATATATTACTTTTCTCAGTTATTTGATTGAGATGTAAATGAATATATTTATCATATAAATGATATATGCCTTTAAAATTTTTTCCACAACTAATAGGCCAAGTAATCGGAACACAATTTAATTGTAATTCTTGTTCAATTTGATCTAAAAGTTCTATTGAATCAAGACTATCCCTATCTAATTTATTAATAAAAGTAATAATAGGAGTATTGTGTGAACGAGTCACATCTATTAACTTTTTAGTTCGAGATTCAATCCCTTTTGCAGCATCAATTACTACTAAACAACAATCAACTGCAGTGAGAATGCGATATGTATCTTCTGAAAAATCTTGGTGTCCTGGTGTATCTAACAAGTTTATTAAAACATTTTTATACGCAAATTGAATAACAGAAGTTGTGACAGAAATACCTCTTTCTTTTTCAATATTCATCCAATCTGATTTAGCATATTTTCCAGTACCTCTTCCTTTAATTGTTCCAGAAGTTCGAATTATTTTTCCAAAAAGTAACATTTTTTCAGTAATAGTGGTCTTACCAGCATCAGGGTGAGATATAATGGCAAACGTACGTCTTTTATTTAATTCTATATTATGGTTTACATCAAACATATATACTCACTTTAAAATACTTATTTTAGTGCATTACACTATCTTACTTTTAATAAAAAATTTATAAATTCTAATTTTTTGATCATAATAATAATTATTTCTAAAACTAAAAAATTAGACAACTTGATTTATTAAAAGATAATAGTAATATTATAAAAAATACATCGCCTATAAGTTATATTTTTAGTTTTTAAAAAAAATTATTTTTTATTTATAAAAAATTTTATTTTTATATTAAAATTAAATTTATATTAAAAAAGTATCTATAAATAAATATTAATAATCAAAAAAAGAGCTTCTAAATGAAGAAAAAATTTATATATATTGCTTATACAGGTGGAACCATTGGAATGAAAAAAACAAAATACGGATACATTCCTGCGTCCGGACATCTTCAAAAACAACTAGTAAAAATGGAAGAGTTTCACAGTCCAGAAATTCCTTCTTTTATTATAAATGAATATCAACCTTTAATTGACTCTTCAAATATGACTCCTTTAGAATGGCAAATAATCGCAAATGACATTGGGAAAAATTATAATAAATACGATGGATTCATAGTTCTCCATGGAACTGATACAATGGCGTATACCGCATCTGCACTGTCATTTATATTTGAAAACTTAGAAAAACCAATTATAATTACTGGATCTCAAATTCCTTTGTCAGAAGCTCGTTCAGATGGTCGTCAAAATTTATTAAATGCACTTTTAATAGCAGCTAATCATCCAATTAATGAAGTAACCTTATTTTTTAATTATAAATTGTACAGAGGAAACAGAACTACTAAAGCACATGCAGATGGTTTTAATGCTTTTTTATCTCCAAACTTAGATCCATTGTTAGAAGTTGGAATCAAAATTAAGATTTTACATAAAGAAAAACCGAAAAAAAATGAAAAAAAACTTAAAATCCATCAAATTTTTCCTCAACCAATTAGTATATTAACTATTTATCCTGGAATTTCTAATCAAGTTGTTAAAAACTTTTTGTCATATCCAGTAAAAGCATTAATTTTATGTACATACGGAATAGGAAATGCTCCTCAACATAAAAATTTTTTAGAAGAATTAAATATAGCATTTCAAAAACACATTATCATTGTTAATTTAACGCAGTGCATATCTGGACGAGTTAATATGAACGGATATGCAACTGGAAGTTCGCTTATTAACGTTGGAGTAATTAGTGGTTATGATTTAACAATAGAAGCGGCGTTAACAAAATTACATTTTTTATTAAGTCAAAATATCTCAGATACACACATACGTACTCAAATGCAAACTAATTTAAGAGGAGAGCTAACTTCTTTAAATCATTAAAAAACAACAAATTAATAAAAAGAATGATTCCCGCGTAAATGATTTGTTTCATCACTCACTTTTTTTATTTCAGGAAAATAAAATAGTAATTTTTTTTCAATTGTTTCTTTTAAAGTTAACCCAATCATAGAGCATCCGTTACAACCTCCACTAAATGCAATTATAGCGGTATTACTTGATGTGATTTTAACTAAATTAACTTGACCTCCATGCATTGACAATTGAGGATTAATTTCAATATTTAAAAAATTTTTTATTTTTTTTTCTAAAGAATTTTCTTTTATTGAAAAATTTTTTTTTGCATACGGCGCTTTAAAAGTTAGTTGAGAACTGATATTATCAACTAAAATGTCAATTTCAGAATCTTTCAGATGATCAACAAAAGAATTATGCACATAAACGTTAAATTTATCATATTTAAATTCAACATCTAAATCTTTTATTTCCTCTTTTGAGCAATAAGCTAATCCACATTCTGCAGTATGTGTTCCTGGATTTTTAATAAATACACGTATCTGGGTTCCAATTGGTTCTTTAGACAAAAGGAAAACAAGATGTTTATGAGCTAAATCAGAAATCTTAATCATAATAAATTATATAAATAAACTTTAATTAGTAAAAATAATTATTAATTTTACTTATATGGTTTATCAAATACAAGAAGATAATGTTAATACATTAACAAATTATAATGAAATTATACAAAAAAAAGGAAACAAATGAAATCATTTTATTGGGAAACTCTAGGAACTGGAAACATTAATCTTATTTTAATACATGGGTGGGGATTTAATTCGCAAATTTGGTTTTTTATTATTAAAGAATTCAGTTCTTTTTGTAAAATTTATTTAATAGATTTACCTGGTCATGGAAAAAATAAAAATTTACCAAATATGGAAATTGACGAAATTGTTCAAAAATTACGCGTTACCATACCTAAAAATTCAATCTGGATAGGATGGTCAATAGGAGGGTTAATCGCTAGTCGTTTCGCATTATTATATCCAAAGTATGTTTTAGGAATTATTACTATATCTTCTTCTCCATGTTTTATTTTAAAAAAAAATGGCCTGGAATTCAAAAAAAACAAATAAAATCTTTTTATTTGAAATTAAAAAAAAACTATTATCAAACAATTGATAACTTTTTAAAATTACAAAATTTGTATTCTCATAATATAAATAAAGAACTAGAAATATTAAAAAAACTTTTATTTTCTCAATCTTATCCTAACCTAAAAACTTTAAAAGATAGTTTAAAAATTCTTTTTTTAACTGATTTACGTAACGATATAATTTCCTTAAAAATACCATTTTTGCGTATATATGGATCTTTAGATAGTTTAATCCCCTGTGAAACTATTAAAATACTAGATCAAATATGGCCTCAAACTTGCTCTATCATTTTAAATCAAGCAGCTCATACCCCATTTATTTCGCACAAAAAAGAATTTTGTTTAATTTTGTCAAATTTTATTAGAAATATAAAAAAATAAAAAATTGAAATTTATAGCCCCAAACATTTGGGGCATTAAATGATTTTTAATAAGAATACACTTTTTAAAAAGGAATTTCATCATCAAAATCAATATCTGAAGATGAGTCTAAACTTTCTTTATTTATTTTATATTTTTCTGAATTTTTTAAAATGTTATTTTTATCCGATTTCTTTGTTTTAGATACATTGTTCTCATTTGTCGATGCAGTGTTTAAATTAGAATTTCGATTTCCTAGCATTTGCATGGTTCCGCCAATGTTTACAATTACTTCTGTCGTATAGCGCTCTAAACCATTTTGGTCTTGCCATTTTCTCGTCTGTAAAGTTCCTTCAATATATACCTGAGAGCCTTTTTTGAGATATTCACCCGCAATTTCTGCTAATTTCCCAAATAAAACTACTCGATGCCATTCTGTTTTTTCTTTATTTTCTCCAGTATTTTTGTCTTTCCAATTTTCTGAGGTAGCTAATGTCATATTAACCACCGCATTTCCATTTGGCATATAACGAACTTCAGGGTCTTGACCTAAATGCCCAATAAGAATTACTTTATTAATTCCTCTACTTGCCATAATACAAACTCCATTTTTAATTTAATAAAAAATAAATAATATATTTATATATGACGCATAAAAAATTATTTTAAAAAATATATTTTCAATAAAATTTTTTAATAATGAAATTAATACACAATAATATAGTTATCAAAAAAATAATTATAATTAAATAAACTATTTTAAAAACTCAAAAATTAACATTCATACATATACTGTTTAAAAACATTTTCAATATAAAAATAAAATACTATTAAAACAATATTAATGTACTGTAAATAAATATAATGTAATTAGCATGATTAATTCAAACTGAATATTATTTAAACTATAAGGAACATATAAAATTTTTTGAACAATATTCAAAAATTAAAAAATATAATTTTTTTTAAAAAAAAATTATTTCAAAAATAAAAAATATACTAATTGATTTATACAAAAAACATTTTTAAATTGTTTCTTTTATAATAATTGATTAGTGATTTAATTGAATAAAACTTTTTATAAAATCAAAAATTATAAAAATATTTTATAAAAAATAAAATCAATTAAATCATTATTTAATCTATTTAAAAACAATATTTTATTTAAGTATTTTGACATATAAATTTAATGAAGAATAGATATTATTGAGACAATCAAACATATACTAAAATATTTTAATATATAAAAATAAAAAACTATTAAATGAAATCATATAGTAATAAACAAATTAATATTAAAATCAATCTTTTTGTTTTAACTTTGTTAAAAAAGCCAATTAAACAGATTGATCAGCAGATAGTGTATTATTTTCAACATTAAAGATATAATTTCATAGTGATTTACTAAATAATGGTATATGCAATAAATATGGCTAAAAATAAATTATATTTACATCAAATTAATAGACTAAAAATTCCTCCACATTCTTTAGAAGCAGAGCAATCAGTACTAGGTGGATTAATGTTAGATAATGAACAGTGGGATACTGTTTCAGAACATGTTGTTGCAGACGATTTTTTCAGTAAACCTCACCGTATAATATTTCAGGAAATGCAAAAACTACTTGATCAAGGAAATCCTATTGATTTAATCACTTTATCTGAATCTTTAGAACAAAAAGGAAAATTAGAAAGCGCCGGTAGATTTTCTTATTTAGCTGAATTATCAAAAAATACCCCCAGTACAGCGAATATTACAGCATATGCAGATATAGTTAGAGAACGAGCCATAGTCAGAGAAATGATATTAGTAGCTAACAAAATTGCAAATGCTGGATACGACACACAAGGAAGAAAAAGTGAAGAATTATTAGATTACGCAGAATCTAGCGTATTTAAAATTGCAGAAAAAAGATTCAAAAAAGATTCTGGTCCTAAAAACGTTGAACAAATCCTAGATGAAACTGTAGCTAGTATTGAAAAACTGTTTTTAGCTCCTCACGACGGAGTGACTGGTATTAACACTGGATATCAAGATTTGAATAAAAAAACATCGGGATTACAACGATCTGAGTTAATTATTATTGCTGCTCGACCTTCAATGGGAAAAACAACATTTGCAATGAATTTATGTGAAAACGCTGCAATGATTTATGATAAACCAGTATTAATTTTTAGTCTAGAAATGCCAGGAGAACAAATTATGATGCGCATGTTAGCATCTTTATCCAGAGTAAATCAAGCGCGCATTCGAACTGGTCAATTAAACGATGAAGATTGGTCACGAATGTCTGGAACAATTAATGTACTTTTGAAAAAAAAGAACATCTATATTGATGATTCTTCAGCACTAACTCCAAGCGAAGTTCGTTCAAGAGCTCGCCGAATTTATCGAGAAAACAATGGATTAACATTAATAATGGTAGATTATTTGCAATTGATGAGAGTTCCTTCCTTATCTGATAATCGAACATTGGAAATTGCGGAAATATCTAGAACTCTAAAAGCTTTAGCAAAAGAACTTCAAGTTCCTGTAATTGCATTATCTCAACTTAATCGATCTTTAGAACAAAGATCTGATAAAAGACCAGTAAATTCAGATCTTCGAGAATCTGGATCATTAGAACAGGATGCAGATTTAATCATGTTTATATATCGTGATGAAATTTATCATGAAAATAGTGACTTCAAAGGAGTTGCTGAAATTATTATAGGAAAACAAAGAAATGGACCAGTTGGAACAGTCTATTTAACCTTTAACGGACACTGGTCTAGATTTGATAACTACTCAGGTTCAAAATATGATTAAGAACAAATTATAATGTTTAAAAAATATTTTTTTGAATTATAAATAAATTTTATTTTTTAAATAAAATAATTTAAAAATATAAAACAATAGATCTAATTTAATAAAAATTTTATATGAAAAGTATATTTTTGTATGTTAAATTTAAATATTATAAAATTATATTTTCTCTATTTAAATATTTTAAAAAGATAAATGTAAATAAAATTTTTAATGTATTACTTATTTTAATTGACTACATGATATTAAATTTTGAAAATAATTATTATTATTGAAAATTATTAAAAAAAAATCAGTGACTAACAAAAATAATATGAATGACAAAAAAGATTTAAAAATTGGAATAGTAATGGATCCAATAGAATCAATTAACATTAAAAAAGATTCAAGCTTTGCTATTTTAATTGAAGCGCAAAAAAGAAATCACACTATTTATTATATGCAAACAAATGATATATACCTACATAATGGAGAAGGGCATGCTAGAATTCAATTGATTAAATTAAAAAAAAATAAAGTTCAATGGTTTGATTTTATAGAAGAAAAAAACATCTTATTACGTGATCTTGATGTTATTTTAATGAGAAAAGATCCTCCTTTTAATACAGAATTTATTTATGCAACTTATATTTTAGAACGAGCGGAAGAACAAGGGGTATTAATTATTAATAAACCTCAAAGCTTAAGAGATTGTAATGAAAAAATTTTTATATCATGGTTTTCTCAATTTACTACAGATACTTTAATCACTAACAGCACTTCAAGAATATATAATTTTTGGAAAAAACATAAAGATGTTATATTAAAGCCACTAGACGGAATGGGAGGAAAAAACATTTTTAGAATTACAAAAACAGGTTTAAATTGTTCTGTTATTATGGAAAACATGACGAATTACGGTAAAAAATATTGTATGGTACAAAAATATTTACCAAAAATTAAATATGGCGATAAAAGAATTTTAATTGTTAATGGAAAACCTGTTCCTTGGTGCTTAGCTAGAATTCCGATTATGGGAGAAACACGAGCTAACTTAGCAGTTGGAGGTAAAGGTAAAGTTCAATCGCTCAGCAAAACAGATTGGGAAATTTCAAATTATGTATCTCCAATTTTAAAAAAAAGAGGATTAATTTTTGTAGGATTAGATGTCATAGGTAATAAATTAACTGAAATTAACGTCACGAGTCCAACATGCATTTGTGAAATTGAATCAAAAAAAAATATTTCTATTACTGGTATGTTACTTGATTGTATAGAAAAAAAAATAAAAAAAAGAGATGCGAAAAAATGATAGTTATTGCATTTGATTTTGGAATAAAAAATATTGGAGTAGCTATTGGGGAAAACATCACTAAAAAAGGAAGACCTTTAAATTCTTTAAAATCAAAAAACGGATGTCCAAATTGGATTGTTGTAAAAAAATTACTACAAACGTGGCAGCCTAAATTTGCCATTGTGGGACTTCCATTAAACATGAATGGTACAAAACAAGAAATTACAAAAAAAGCTGAAAAATTTGCAAATTTATTAAAGTGTAAATTTAACGCTTTTGTTAAACTGCATGATGAACGTTTAAGCACAATAGAGGCTAAATCACTAATGTTTAATCATGAAAAACTTAGAACAATTAAATCAAAAACAATACATTCTTTTGCTGCTGTTATTATACTAGAAAGTTGGTTTTTAGAGTATAATTCTAAAAATTAATTTTTTTAAAAAATATATGAATAATATCAAATTAAATTTAAAATTATTAAAAAAAAATATACAAACCATCATTGAAAAAAAAAACCTTTTATCAAGTAAAATAAAAATTGTAGCAGTTAGTAAAAATCAAAGTATTGAAAAAATTAAAAAAGCCATCCTTTTGGGGCAAAACGATTTTGGAGAAAGTTACATTCAAGAAAGCATAAACAAAATAAAAAGGTTAAAAACAAATAAAAATATTAACTGGCATTTTATTGGCAAAATCCAATCTAATAAAGTTAAAAAAATAGCTAAATATTTTTCTTGGTGTCAAACAATTGATCGAGAACGCATTGCTATTTTATTAAATCGTCATAGATCTCAATATTTAATTCCAATGAATGTACTTATGCAAATTAATATTTCACAAGAAAGCAGAAAAAATGGAATTGATATAAATGAGTACCATAAATTAGCCAAAACTATTTCTTTAATGCCTTATCTTAATTTTAGGGGAATTATGGCTATGCCTTCAATTCAAAAAAATAATATTCATGCAGAAAAAGAATATAAAAAAATTCAAAGCATATTTAACGTATTAAAAAAAACATACGATTCTATAGACACCTTATCAGTGGGAACAAGTTCTGATATGGAAAATGCTTTAATCTTTAAAAGTAACATGCTAAGAATAGGTCGTTCTATTTTTAAATGATTTATATTCATTTATTTGAATAGAATCTTTTTTATCTTAAAATACACTTATTTTATTGACTTTATATAATACATTATTATGTTTAAACTTCCCCCTATTAGTCTTTATATTCATATTCCTTGGTGTTTAAAAAAATGCGGATATTGCGATTTTACTTCATATGTTGATAAAAATACTCTACCAGAAAAACAATATATTAAACATTTACTAAAAGATTTTGAAAAAGACTTATCTTTAATTAACAATAGAAAAATTGGTACTATTTTTATAGGCGGCGGTACTCCTAGTTTGCTGAAATATGAATCTATCCAAGATTTAATTCAAGGTATAAAAAAAAGAACGTTTATCTCTAACAATATCGAAATCAGCATGGAAGCAAATCCAAGTACATTAGAATCTGAACGTTTTATTTATTATAAAATGTCTGGAATTAACCGTTTTTCATTAGGAATTCAAACATTTCAATCAAGTTTTTTAAAAAAAATAGAAAGAACGTACAGTTCTAAAGAAGCTCATAAAGCTATAAAAATTATAAAAAAAATAAATTCAAATATAAATTTAGATTTGATGTATGGTTTACCAGGTCAATCAATAAAAGATGGATTATTAGACTTGAATTATGCTATTAATTATGATCCTTCTCATATATCTTGGTATCAATTAACTATAGAACCTAATACGAGATTTTACCAAAAAAAACCAAAATTACCTGATGAAAATATTGTTTTAAGTATATTAAAAAAAGGAAAAAAACTGCTTAAAGAATCAGGATATAAACAGTATGAAATTTCTTCATATTCAAAACCTAATTATCAATGCAAGCATAATCTTAATTATTGGAATTTTGGAGATTATATAGGAATAGGGTGCGGTGCGCACGGGAAGATTACTCAAAAAAATGGAAATATTATTAGAACCATTAAAAATAAAAACATGAATGATTTCTTAAGTGGTAAATATATTCATTCAGAACATAAAATTTCTATAAAAGATAGAACATTTGAATATTTTATGAATCTTTTTCGACTTTATCAGCCAGTTATAAAAAATCATTTTAGAGAAAGAACAAATATAAATGAAAAATATATTCAAAAAAAAATTGAAAAAGCAATAAAAAAAGGATACTTAATTGAGACGTTTAATTCATGGAATACCACTGATCTTGGAAAAAATTTTCTTAACTCATTATTAAAAATTTTTTTATATTAAATAGAAAAATTAATTGTTTTAGATTTAAACATTAAATCAAAAATATTTCGACCCAAAATACAACCTTTTTTCTCAAATTTAGTTATACTTCGAGAACACGGTCGATCAATAAAATTATTTTGTTTCGATAAATTTAAATATGTATTAATCGATTTGATTTCATCTAATATGTAATAAGCATATTCTTCTGAATCAGTAGCAATATGCAAAATACCATTAGCAACTAATTTTCTTGAAATTTTTTTCAAAAAATTTTTTTTTATCATTCGTCTTTTTTTATGACGTTTTTTATGCCACGGATCTGGAAAAAAAATTTGCACCATAGACAGAGTATTATCTGAAATCATTGCATTGATCACTTCAACTGCATCATGATATATAATCTTTAAATTCTTGATTCCAGAAGAATAAATATTGTTTAAACAAGTCCCTATACCTGATTTATAAACTTCAATGCCTAAAAAATTTTTATCAGGAAAATTCATTGCTGTTTCAACTAAAGACTGACCTGAACCAAATCCTATCTCCAAAACAATTGGAGCGTGTCTATTAAAAACAGAAAATAAATTTAATGGTTTTAATTGAAAATCAACTCCAATCAGTGACCAATAATTTTTAATTGCTAATGACTGAGAACGAGTGATTCTTCCTGTTCGACAAATAAAGCTACGTATTTTTCTTAAAAAAATGCCATCACAATTATATTCAGGAGTTAAAATTTTATGTTTCATTTGAATAATTAATTTTATAGTATTAAAGAAATTATTGAGAACTTTATTATTAAAACACATTACATTAAATATTATAACAACTATTTTAATAAGTAATAGGAAATATTATGATTGTTCATATTTCTTCGCAATTGATTGTTAACTGGTATCATCAATACGGAAGAAAAAATTTACCATGGCAAATAAATAAAACACTATATACAGTTTGGATATCTGAAATTATGCTTCAACAAACTTCGGTTAAAACTGTTATTCCATATTTTCAAAAATTTTTATTAAGATTTCCTAACATAAAAATCTTGAATAATGCATCATTAGATGAAATATTATACTTATGGAGCGGTCTAGGGTATTATAGTAGAGCTAGAAATATATATAAAACATCAAAAATTATCGAAAAAGAATTTAAAGGGCAATTTCCAGACCAATTTTCAGATGTAATAAAATTGCCTGGTATAGGAAAATCTACAGCAGGTGCAATTTTGTCGTTATCATTAAATTATTTTTATTCTATTTTAGATGGAAATGTAAAAAGAATTTTAATTAGATATTATAATATAATGAACGATCTCACAAAAAACAAAATGGAAAAAAAACTATGGAATTTAATTGAACTAATTACTCCGATACATCATACCGGTAAGTTCAATCAGGCTATGATGGATATTGGATCACTAATTTGTACACCTTTAATTCCAAAATGCAGCTTGTGTCCAATAAAAAAAACGTGTGTATCTTTTCGAAAAAATAATTGGAAAAAAACTTCTTTTAAAACATCAAAAACAAAACATTTACAAAAAGAATCTTGGTTTGTTTTAATTGAATTTAATAATACCTTTTGGATGAATCAAAACATTAATAAATTAATTTGGAAAAATTTGTTTTATTTTCCAAATTTTATAAATGAATCAGAAATGTTAAATTGGTTAAAAGCAAAAAAAATAAATATAAAAAAAATCAAAAAAATGCCATCATTTTTTCATAAATTTAGTCATTTTACACTGAATATTCATCCTATTTTAATTAACTTATCTTTTTTTGAACATTCTTTTTTCTTAAGTAACAACGAAAAAGGAATTTGGTTTAATAAACAAAAACCTCAGCACATTGGTTTACCTAAAGCAGTTCAAAAAATGCTTGATTTTTTAAAAAAATAAATTTAAATTAAGAGACAATATAAAAATTATGAATCGTTTAATTTTTTGTGTATTTTTAAAAAAAGAATCTGAAAAACAAGATTTTCAACCATATCCAGGCGAATTAGGAAAAAAAATTTACAATAAAATTTCAAAAATAGCATGGAATAAATGGATTTCTAGACAAACTATACTAATTAATGAAAAAAAACTTAATATGTTCAATCAATCAGATCGAAAAATATTGGAAACACAAATGAAACTTTTTTTGTTTAAAGAAAAATAAATTGCATTTAAATTAAATTAACAAAAAATTATTTTATACACAAATTTATACTTTTTAAATTCTAAAAAAAATCTATTGTTTATATTTGATTCGGGTGTAGGCGGATTGTCTGTATTAAATAACATAAAAAAAATATTACCGAATACATCTTATATTTACATGTTAGATAATCAATTTTTTCCTTATGGAAATAAAGGAGAAATTTTTATTATTAAAAGAAGTATAAAAATTATAAAAAAAATAAAAAAAATTTACCCTATTAAAATAATAATAATAGCTTGTAATACAATCAGTACTATAAGTTTAAATATTTTAAAAAAAAAATTTAACATTCCTATTATTGGAGTATTGCCTTCAATAAAACCAGCTATTCATGCCAAACAAAATAAATTTATTGGATTAATAGCCACTCCAGCAACTATTAATTCTAAATATGTTCAAAAAATACTTTTTCAACACTCTAATTATAACATAAATGTTATCGCTACAAATAAACTAGCTAAAATAGCTGAAAAAAAAATAAGAAAAAATTATATTAATGATGCTGATTTAAGGCGTATTTTTTATCCATGGATTTATTTTTATCAAAAGATAGATACAATTATACTAGGATGCACTCATTTTTCGATTTTAAAAAAAGAAATTGAAAAAATTTTAAAAAAGAAAATTAAATTTATTCATCCAGAAAATGCTCTTTGCTTTCACATAAAAAAATATTCTAAAATGATAATTAAAGATCAAAAAATAAAAAAAAATATTTTTTTTTATTCTGAAAAAAATTATCAATTAATTAAATTGATGGATGCTTTAAAAAAATACAAATTTAAACATATAAAATATATTAATTTAAATTAATTTTTTATTAAATTTTTTAGAAATACTTATTACATAATCTAATAAATCATTTATTAATTTAATCTTTTTTTGATCTAAGGCATGCTCATGCAGCAAGCGTTTTATTTTTATCATGTATTCTTTTAAAGAATTTTTATTAAAAATTTTTATACAATGATCAAACCATATTTTTTTTTCAACTTCATTTAATGTATATAAAAAATTTCGGGCACGATAACGGAAAAAAAGTTCATTTAAACGAGCGTCCCTAAAATTCAAATTGAGATTTTTTAAATTCAATGGTTTAGTATTTCTTACGATTTTAATTAAATTTTTATCATAAGAACTGAAAAAAGAATCATATATTTTTAAATCAACGTTTTCTGTCTGTTCTGCATTATGTTTATAAGAAAATAAAATTTTGATCTTTTGGAAAATAAAATTATTTTTTTTTATTAAACTTATATTTTTATTATATAAATTATAATCAAAATTCAATCTTTCAAAATCTTTTTTGCGCATAATTTTCATTGTAGATAATATAGGGCATCGATTAAGATAAACCAATACTATTCCTAGATTAAAAAAATTCTTAATAGAAGTATTAAGTAATTTTTTTTTAAATAAGGATATAAGTTCTTCAATGTGCTCGCTTAATAAATCAATAGAAATAAATATATTAGGATTTTTTTCATGTAAAATTATAGGAAGTATGCAGCTAAAATTGTGACGAATAGATCCAAAAAAACTTGAAACATAAACTATAGGATTAAGCTTTTCCGAATTTAAAAATGAATAAATGTTATTTTTTTTTCTATATTGAAAAAAAAAGTTAAATAATTTATTTTTTTTATTTTTAATGAGTCTTGCTATTTCAATTGTTGCATACACGTCTGATGCGGCATCATGAGCATGAGTATGAATAATACCATTTGCTTTTGTTAAGTCAGATAATTTAAAACTAGTCAAACCTAGATTATTTTTTGGCCATTGAATTCCACTTGGTCTTAATGCGTAGCATGCTCTTAATATATTTAATAAATCCCATCGGGAATTTCCATTTTTCCAACTCCATTCATAGGGTTCAAAAAAATTTCGATAAAATAAGTTTCTTGTAATTTCATCATCAAAATTAATATTGTTATATCCTATGATGCAAGTATTTGGTTTTTTTAAAATATTATATATTTTTCTAGAAAAATTGTATTCATTTGTTCCGTATTCTTTCGTACGTTGAGGAGTAATTTCGGTTATTAAAATAGAAGAAGGATCTGGCAAATAGTCATCTGGTGGAAAACAATAAAAACATTGAGGATCATCTATAATATTTAAATTTATATCTGTTCTGATACATGCAAATTGAGCGGCTTTGTCTAAAGCAGTATCTGTCCCAAAAGTTTCATAATCATAAAATAAAAAAGTAGATAAATTTTTAAGATGATTATTTTTTGTGATATAGTTCATAATTATTTTAATTAATAATTAATTATTAAGCTCCTTAAATATCGGTTTAATAAAATAAATATTATGTGTTTTAAAAAATTATTAAATAATGTATTTCAAAAAAAAGGATTTTTAATATGACTGAAACTAAAAAATCATTTAAAAATGTATTAGAATTTGTACATATGTTTCGAAGAAAAAACAAAATAAAAAGAGAAATATCTGATGTTGAAAAAAAAATTAGAGATAATCAAAAAAGAATATTATTACTTAATAACTTGAAACAATATATTACTCCAAAAACAAACTATGAAGAAATTTTAAAAATTATTTCTACGATGAAAAGTGACTATGAAGATCGAGTGGATGATTATATTATGAAAAGTGCAGAATTATCGTCTGAAAAAAGAAAAATATCAAAAAATTTAAAATTAATTGCAGATTAAATTAATAATACTTTATTTTTTTAATTTAATCAATTATCTCCTCTGACTGGATTCGAACCAGTGACATACGGATTAACAGTCCGCCGTTCTGCCAGCTGAACTACAGAGGAATATTAATATATATATCAAATTTTTATACGTCTGTCAATTAGATATTGAAAGAAAAAAAATTTTAAAAACTATAAAATTTATTAAAAGAAATCTAGATTATTATAAAAAATTGATTTAATATAAAGATATTAAAATAATTAAGGCCCCTTAGCTCAGAGGTAAGAGCAGGCGACTCATAATCGCTTGGTCGCTGGTTCAAATCCAGCAGGGGCCAAAAAATTCTATTAAATTAAGTTAACAATGATATTAATTTAAAATTAACAAAAAATTTTTAAATAAATATATTATATATCTTAATAAAATTTTAATCAGTACAATTGTTTTAAATTTTTATTAATCAGGATTTAATTTTTATGGAATGGAAAAAAGAATTCATTGATTTTTCTTTTAAAAAAAAAGTATTAAAATTTGGAAAATTTATCTTAAAATCAGGAAGAACTAGTCCTTATTTTTTTAATTCTGGAACACTTTCTAGTGGAAAAGACATTAATAAAATTGGTTTGTTTTATGCACATTCCATAATTCATTCTAAAATAAAATTTAATGTATTATTTGGTCCTGCTTATAAAGGAATTCCTATTGTAGTAGCCACTGCTATCGCACTAAAAAATTACTATAATCTTAATATTCCTTATTCTTTTAATAGAAAAGAACAAAAAAAATATGGAGAAAAAGGAGATATAATTGGCTCTCAAATTAAAAATAAAAAAATTATTATTTTAGATGATGTAGTAACTTCAGGAAAAGCTTTAAATAATTCTATTCAAATTATTGAAAAAAAAGAAGCAAAAATATCCTCTGTATTTGTATTGCTAGATAGAAAAGAAAAAGGAGAGAGAAATTTTTATGAATTAAAAAATTTTAAAAATAAAAAAAAATATAAAATTATTTCTATGATTACAATTACAGATCTAATTTCATACATTTTAGAAAAAAAAGAACTCCATCAATATCTATCTATGTTGATACAATATCGTAAAAAATACGGAATTAGTTAAAAAGTAATTGACTTTATACTCCAGAATGACCAAAACCTTTATCAAAACGAGAAGTTTTATTAAAATCTTTAACAATTTTAAATTTTGCTTTAATAATTGGCACAAAAATAATTTGAGCAATTCTATCATAAGGATTAATAAAAAAATCTTTTTTACTTCGATTCCAAAGAGATACCATTAATTGCCCTTGATAATCAGAATCAATTACTCCAACTGTATTTCCCAAAATAATTCCTTTGTAATGACCCAAACCAGAACGCGGCAGGATAAGTGCTGTAATATTAGGTTTTTCAATATAAATTGCGACACCAGTAGGAACTAAAATAGTTTCTTTGGAAACTAATTTTATTTTTTTTTCAATACATGCTCTTAAATCTAATCCAGATGATCCTAAAGTTTCATAAATAGGTAAAAGAAAATTTTTTTTTATATACGGATCTAAAATTTTGATTTTAATATTATTCATAATACTACTTTTAAAAATATTTTTTAAGAAAATTATGATGATAGAACACAAAAGCCGGAATTTTTAAAAGAATTAGAAGTTGATATTAAATAATTCAATTTTTTTCCTTTCCATGTTCTAACTTGCCCTCCAGCTGCTGAAACAATCACGCTACCAGCAGCAGTATCCCATATATTTGTATTGCCAAAACGAGGATAAATTTGCGCTTTTCCTTCTGCAATTAAACAAAATTTTAAAGATGATCCTATTTTTAAAATTTTATAATTCTTTAATTTTTTTAGATAACTATTTAATTCTACGTCAGGATGTGATCGACTGATAACTACAACAGGTATTTTAGAATTAGATACATGAATTTCTTTTTCATAACTGTTATTTATTGACTTCCAGGATTTTTTACTATCAGAATAGTATAATACTTTAGAAAAAGGAACATATATTACTCCTAAAGTAGGTTTTCCATTTTTAATTAGACTAATATTGACAGTAAATTCTCCATTTTTTTTTAAAAATTCTTTAGTTCCATCTATTGGATCAATTAGCCAATAAGTTTTATATCCTTTGATCATCTTTAAATTATAAAATCCTTCTTCGGACACTATTGGAATATTAGGAGTTATTAATAACAATTTTTTATAAATTATTTCATGAGCTTCATGATCTGCATTAGTCACTGGAGTATTATCTAATTTATAAAATTTATATGTTAATTTTTTAGAGAAATAAAGCTTCATGATGTGATTGCCTGCATCACGTGCCAATTGACAAATGTGTTTCAACATACTAAAACATCCATTTCAGACATTATAAATTATTAATTAGAATCTCTAAATATCAATTTTTATCAATAATGTTTACTAAAAAATCTATATGCACTTCATGATGAAGTTGAAGAACAATTGAATGTTTTCCAATTTTTCGAAGTGCACCATGCGGTAATCGAATCTCTTTCTTGTTTATTTTTATGCCTAATAATGAAAATTCTTTTATAATATGCCTAATTCCTACTGATCCAAAAATTTTTCCTTCTTTTCCTGATTTTGATAAAATAGTTATAGATTTTATTAATTTAATTTTTTCTGCTCTGGATTGTGCTATAATTAATTTGCTAATATTTTCTTGTTCTAGAGCAATTTTTTGAGCTTTAAAAGAATTTACATTTTCTTTATTAGCTAAAATAGCTTTTCCTTTCGGAATTAAATAATTTCTAGCATATCCAGATTTTACATTTACAATGCACCCGGAATCACCTAATTTATACATCTTTGATAAAAGAATAACTTCCATTATATTTTATCTCTTTTTATTAAACATAAAACAATTTATTGCTAGTGATGTTGATCAGTATATGGAAGGAGAGCAAGATAACGTGCTCTTTTAATTGCCCTAGATAATTGACGTTGATATTTTGATCGAGTACCAGTAATACGACTTGGAACAATTTTTCCACTTTCTGTGATGTAATTTTTTAACGTAGAAATATCTTTATAATCTATTTCTTTAATTTTTTCTGCAGTAAATCGACAAAATTTTCGTCGGCGAAAATAACGTGCCATTTATATTTTCTCCAAAATAATTGTAAAAAAATAATGTTTATATAATAAGTATATTTTAATAAAAAATAAAATTTTAATAATGAAATAAATATTCTGTAAATTTTAATTAAAACATATTATTTATAATTGTATTTTCTAGATTTAAAAGAAAATGTTATTTTTCAATTAATTTGTTTTTTATTTTGCTCATCTTTGATTTTAATCATGGGAGATGCTTCTTTGATTGATTTTTTAACAGATATAATCATATTTCTAATAATTGAATGATTAAATCGAAAATCAGTTTCTAATTGATTAATTGTTTCAGAAGAAACTTCTATGTTCATTAGAACATAATGTGCTTTTTGTAATTTGTTGATAGAATATGATAACTGACGTCGACCCCAATCTTCTATTCGATGTGTAATTCCAAAACCTTTATTAATTATATCTTGATAATTTTTAATTATCTGTGGCACTTGCTCGCTTTGATCCGGATGAACCATAAATACAATTTCATAATGACGCACAAAAGGCTCCTTTTGGATTTTGAGCTTCCTTATAGTTAAGTAATAGCTATTTTCCAAGGAAGCAAGGAACTTTTTTAAAAAAATAGCTAATTTAATACATTTTATTTTAATTTTAAAAAAAAATCAATAAAATTTAATTTTATAAAACATTAAATTAAAAAGATTTATATAAAGATAATTCAATTTTCCGTTCATTAAAATGAACGCCTATAACTTTTACCGTTAAAGCATCTCCTAAAGAATAAGTATTACATTTCAGTTTACCGATAAGTTTTAATTCAACAGAATCAAAATAATAACAGTCATCGACTAAAGTTGCTATATGAACTAATCCATCAATAAAAAAATCATTTAAACGAACAAAAAAACCAAATGCAGTTATATTAGAAATAACTCCAGTAAACACATGTCCAATTTTTTTTTCCATAAAATCACATTTCAACCAATCTATAACGTCTCTAGTTGCTTTATCTGAGCGCCTTTCAGTAATTGAACAATGCTCTCCTATTTTTTTTATTTCGTTAACATTGAACAAATTACTGTCTAATAAATAATTTTTATTTAAAAATTTTTTATTTTTTTTACATAATAAATGTTTAATAGTTCGATGTAATAATAAATCAGGATAACGTCTAATAGGGGAAGTAAAATGAACATAACTTGACAAGGATAATCCAAAATGACCACGATTTTCTGGAGAATATACTGCTTGCTTCATTGATCTTAATAAAATAATTTGAATCATTTCATAATCAGGACGATTTGAAATTTGATTTAGTAAATTTGAATAATGAATAGATTTTGGAATTTCGTCTCCTGACAACGATAATCCTAGTTTACTTAAAATAGAACGAAAATTTATAACATTTTCTTTATTAGGTTTATCATGATTTCGAAACAAAACAGGATATTTATATTGTTCGACGAACGAAGCGGAAGCTATATTTGCTAAAATCATACACGACTCAATAAATTTATGCGCATCATTTCTAATATTTTGATAAATTTTTTTAATTTTAAAATTTGAATTTAAAATAAATTTTGGTTCTATATTTTCAAAATAAATGCCTTTTTTTGAAATATTATATTGATTTAAAATTTTCTGTAAAGAAAACAAATTATCTAAATATTTTAATATTTTTTTATACTTTATCCTTAATGACATATCTCCATTCCAAATTTTAAAAACTTCATCATATGTAAAACGACCTTGAGAACATATGATACCTTCATAATGTTTATATTTAATTAATTCTCCTTTTTTTGACAAACTCATTTCGCATATTAAGCATAAACGTTCTTGATAAGGGTTTAAAGAACATAAGTCTACAGAGATTTTTTCTGGCAACATAGGTATGACTAACGAAGGAAAATATATAGAATTACCTCTTTCTAAAGCTGCTTTATCTAAAGCAGTATGAGGCCTTACATAGTGACTTACGTCTGCAATTGCTACCCATAAATCCCATCCCTCTTCTGAATTATTTTTTTTTCTACAAAAAACGGCATCATCAAAATCACGTGCATCATGCTCATCAATAGTAAAAAAAGGAAGATGCCTTAAATCAGTTCGGTTATTAAAATTAAATGAATTTTTTATATTTTCTGGAATTTTAAACAATTGACTTTGAATTTTCTTAGACCATTTATAAGGAATAGAATGTGTACGTAACGCAATTTCTATTGCTAAACGTGTTCCCATTTCTTTTCCGAGAATTTCTACTATTATGCCTAAAAATTTACTATTTGTTATTAGATTTCTTTTTAATTTTACAACTACAATTGATCCATCAAAAATGTTCAAATTAATTGATTTAATAATAGAAATTTTAAAATTAAACCGAGTATCATTCGGAATGACAAATTGTTTCTTTTCAATTGTATAACACTGTCCTATGATTAAAATTTTATTAGGTTTTAATATCTTTAAAATTTTGGCTGAATTTCGGCCTTTTTTATTTGAACATTCAATATAAGCAGAAATAAAATCTCCATGAATACATAATTTCATTTCTTGAGAAGACAACCAAAGATCATCTTTTAATGTTTCTGTTCTAAGAAAACCATAACCATCCCTATGGCCTATTACTTTTCCTTGAATTATTTTGATTTTTTCTGGATTGGCATAGCAATGATTTGGAGTATAAAAGATTTGATGATCTTTTTCCATAGATCTTAATCTTTTTTTTAAAGCTTGTTTTTCTTCTTTTTTGTAAATTTTAAATACTTTTTCTATTTTTTTTTGATTAACTGGATTTTTAGATTGCCTCAACCATAATTGAATGCATTCCCGACTCGGGATAAGATTTCTATTTTTTAATTCTTTTTTTTGGTAGGGATTTACTACCATATTTACTTCTCCGCATAAGCAATTTGAGATAGTATTAAAAAGTAAATTTTTTAAATAATTTGTTTTTTAATAAAAAAAGGATTTCTAATTAATATAATATCAGAACGATCAGGACCTGTAGAAATCATGTCAACAGGAATATGAGTTATTTCTTCTATTCTATTTATATAATTGCGTGCTTCAGCAGGTAAATCTGTCATCTTTCTTATTCCTGAAGTTTTGACAACCCATCCTGGATGAATTTCATATATTGGCTCTACGTTTTTGCAATCATTTAACGACGTATTAATTTCTAAAGTTTTAATGTTTTTGTAAGCTATACAAATTTTTATTTCTTTTAATCCATCTAATACGTCTAGCTTTGTAATACATAAACCAGATAAGGAATTAATTTTTATTGATCGACATAAAGCAACTGCATCCAACCAACCTGTTCTTCTTTTTCTTCCTGTCGTTGATCCAAATTCATGACCTTTATGAGAAAAATGTTTATCTATATCATCAAACAATTCAGTAGGAAAAGGACCGTATCCTACTCGTGTAGTGTATGCTTTAGTTACTCCTAATATGTAGTCTAAATATTTTGGCCCAACTCCTGTTCCAGTAATTAAACCTCCTATGGTACTGTTAGAAGATGTAACATAAGGATATGTTCCATGATCAATGTCTAAAAAACTACCTTGCGCACCTTCAAAAATGATTTTTTTATTATGAAAAATAGCATTATGTAAAATGAAAGTTGTGTCTTTAATCATACCTTGAATTAAATCTATTGAAGGTAATAAATTTTTCAAAATAATCTTATAATCAATAGATTTTTGTTTGTAAAAAGAAACTAATTGATGATTGTAATAATCAACAATTTTTTCTAAACGAATAGATAATTTTTTTTCATCTTTTAAATCTTCAACTCTTAAAGCACGACGAGCAATTTTGTCTTCATATGCAGGACCAATTCCTCTTCCAGTTGTTCCTAACGCATTGATACCTAATTTTTTTTCTCGAGCAATATCCATTTCGACATGATATTGTAGTATTAAAGGAGCGGAATGGGAAATGAAAAGACGATCTTTAATAAAAAATTTTTTATTTTCTAACATTTTGATTTCATTGTACAACGCAATCGGAGAAATAACTACGCCATTTGAAATAATTCCAGTGACATTTTTGTGTAATATTCCAGATGGAATCAAATGAAGAACAATTTTTTCTCCATTAATTACCAAAGTATGACCTGCGTTATGTCCTCCTTGATATCTGACTGCATATGAATTTTCTAAAGTCAAAGAATCAACTATTTTGCCTTTTCCTTCATCACCCCATTGCGTGCCTAAGATTGCAACATTTTTATTCATTTTTAAAAACCTTATTTTAGTCAATATTTTTTAATTTTTTTAAAAAATAATTATGAATTTAAATTATTTTTCATATATTGAAAAAAGTTGTTGTTTGAATCAATTAACATAATATTTTCATTATTTTTAAAACTATTTTCATAAGCTTGTAAACTGCGAATAAAAAAATAAAAATCAGGTTCTGAGCTAAAGTTTTCTGAAAATATCTTAATTACTTTAGCCTCTCCTTCGCCTTTAATAATTAAAGCTTTTTTTCGAGCTTCTGCTAGCATCATAGATGCTTTATAATTTGCTTCTGATTTTAACTTTTCCGCTTTTTCTCG
The DNA here is from genome assembly GCF_005080865.1 of Buchnera aphidicola (Muscaphis stroyani). NCBI lineage: Bacteria > Pseudomonadati > Pseudomonadota > Gammaproteobacteria > Enterobacterales > Erwiniaceae > Buchnera > Buchnera aphidicola. Next base: position 580,171 of record NZ_CP034861.1, read on the forward strand.
ACCTTGAAAACGGTACTTTTTTGCTATAAATTCTTTTTCTGATCTCATTCGATTACATATAGCGTTAAAAACTGTAATTGGAAAATCGATTTTTTTAATGCGAACATCTAAGACTTCAATTCCAAATGAAGTAATACTATTCGTATTATGTAATGATTCTTTTTCATTATCAATTTCGTTTTTATTTAAAGAATTAAGCACATCTGTAATTAATTTTCTTTTTGAATCAGAAATAATTTCTTTAATATTCAAATTAATTATTTTAGAATGTAAAAAATCACTAAACTTTCTTTTTAAAAACGCTTCAGCTTGAAATTTATCCCCTCCCCCGGTTGAAAGATAATAACGACTAAAATCACTTATTCGCCATTTTATATAAGAGTCAATAATTAAATCTTTTTTTTCTTTGGTAATTAAATGATCTGAATCAATATTAACAGTATGTAAACGTGAATTAAGTATCTTAACTGTTTCAAAAAAAGGAAATTTAAAATGAAATCCAGGATTATATACTATAGTTTTTTGTTCATGGTTTTTTAAAACTTTTCCAAACTGTAACAAAATTCCACGTTCTCCTTCATGAACAATAAAAAAAGAAGAAGATAAAATTAGAAATAATGTACTTATTAAGCTGACAAAAAATTTATTCATATTTATTTTCTCTCTGAATTTTTAACATCATTTCTCAGAGAATCGATATATCTCTGTTCTAGAATATTTTTAGGAGATAATGAAGAAAAATAATCAATTTCTTTATTTTTTTTTAAAGATAAAGTATGATTTTTTTTAATATGAACATTATTTAATAATGAATTGTTAACTAATGCAGAATTAGAAAATATTTTATCTAAAGATAAAAAAAACATTGAATTATTTTTTGAATCAGTAAAAATTTTCTTAGTATGACTTAATAATCTCTCCATAGATTCTATATAAAAATGTTTAAGAGTCATTGCTTTAGATTTTCTATATTCAGGTAATATTTTGGAAAATCGAGCAGCTTCTCCTTCGGCCTCTAATATGATACGAGAAGAATAAGCTCTGGCTTTTTTTAAAATTATTTCAGCTTTTTCTTTTGCTTTGGGTTGAATTTCGTTAGAATATGCTTCAGCTTCTTGAATATATTGTTCTCGATTTTCACGAGCAGAAATTACGTCATCAAAAGCTTTTTTAATTGCTTCTGGAGGTTTAACGGTTTTGAAATTAACATCTAATATAGCTATTCCCATGTTATACGGTTTAATAGTTTTTTTAATTTTTTTTTGAATACTTCTACCTACTAAAATTCCCCTTCCATTTAGTATTTTATCCATAGTCAAAGATCCAATTACGTCGCTTAAAGAACTATCTGCTGCTTGTTTTAAACTTTTATCTGGATATGATGCAGAAAATAAGTAATCAACTGGATGAACAATTTTATATTGAATATTTGTTTCAACACGAATAACATTTTGATCTGAAGTCAGCATAATTCCCGACGCTGCTAATTCACGTGTAGTTTTAACATTAATGATTTTAACTTCATCAATAAAAATTGGTCTCCAATTCAATCCAGGTTTTGCTACATAAACAAACTCTCCAAAACGAGTAATAACTCCTCTTTCTGCTTCTTCTAAGGTGTAAAAACCACTAAAAAACCAAATAATTGCACTTGTAAAAATTAATATAGTAAAAGGATGAAATTTTTTTTTAAATAAATTTGAAGAACAAGATTTTATAAAAATAACATTTTTAATATTGTATAAAAAATTTTTTGCATCTAAAATGGGATTTTTTTTATCATTTTGATCTTGATCTTTTATTTTTTTTTCTTCATCCTTTTTTTTACCCCACGGATCAAGTTTAGATGCGTGATCTTTTGGTTTCTTCCAGGCCATTGTATGCCTCAATGTATGATTAGTTTCATTAATTTTAAAAAATTTAGTGTCTGTTTAAATACTTATTTTGTTTATAATAATTTTAAATATTTTAGTAATTATTTGAATAGCATTTAGATCACTTTTTAATATGTTAATATTTTTCCATTTATTTAACCATGTTAATTGGTGTTTTGCTAATTTTCTAGTAGCATAAATAATTTCATAAAACATATCTCGATAACTGATTTTATATTCAAGATATTTCCACATTTGTCGATATCCTATACATCTAATTGATGGAAGTTTTAAACTTAAATCCCCTCTAAAAAATAACGTTTCTACTTCTTTTTGAAAATTTGCATTTAATATTCTTTTTACTCTTAATTTAATTTTTTCATTTATCCAATTTTTGTTTGGCGGTATAATTGCAAATTGAACAACAGTGTATGGTAATTTATAATTATTTTCATTTGTTAATTCTGTTAAATTTTTACCAGAAATATAAAATATTTCTAATGCTCTTAATAATCTTTGATGATCGTTTTTATGAATACGAATAGCAGAAATTGGATCTACTAATAACAGCTGTTCATGTAAAAAATTTTTTTCTATTTTTTTTTGTAATAAATATTCGCGAATTTTAAAATTTGATGGTGGTAAAATAGGAAGACCCTTTAAAAGGGTTTTATAATAAAACATTGTACCACCAACAAGGCAAGGTATTTTATTTGATTTAATAATATCTGAAATTTCACTTAAAGCATCGTTTAAAAATTCAGAAGCTGAATAACTTTCTATCGGATCTTTAATATTTATTAATCGATGAGGATGATTTAACAAATCAAAAATGCTAGGTTTATCTGTACCTATGTCCATTCCTTTATAAATTAAAGCTGAATCTACACTAATTAATTCGATTGGCAAATGTTTTCTTAAGTTAATCGCTACTTGACTTTTTCCGCAAGCAGTTGGACCCATTAAAAAAATTACAATTTTTTTATCTCGATTATTAAAGTTCATGTTTTTAAAATGTATAAAACTTTATTTAAAAAATATTTTTTATATTAAACGATTAAAAAACAGTTAAAATAACGTATTGATTTTTAAAGAATAAGAAAAAATTTAAATTTAGACTAACATTTTTTTGTTGTTTATTATTTTTTTGAAATGATGTTCGAAAAGATTTTATTATTATTTTACTATAAAAATATTAATTTTTTAACATAACAATGTTAGATATTTTTTAAATATATATTTAAAGTTTAAAACCTGATTAAAAAATTTAATATTATAAATCATAAAATATTCTTATAACAATTTTTTAATTTTATCAAAAATATTTTTAGGTGATTAAGCTTTTTCAAAAAATATATTGTAAAAAATTTTAAATAATTAATATTTTATTTTTAAAAATGATTAAAGAAAAAGTGTAAAAAAATTACTTTTTAATATTAAAATTATGTAATCAATTATAAAAAATTATTTAAGATAGAATGATATTCTAAAACAATTAAATCAATTATCTTATTATCTTGATTTAAATCACATATTTTTATTATAGTTTCTTTAATTCCAAATTTTTTAATTAAAGATGATATTTTTATAGATTCTAAATCATTTTTGTTTTTATAGTGAAATGCAGCTGAAACTCCTTTAATTAAATTAAAACAAGGTGTTTTATATTTTGTTGCTCCTAGTAATGGTTTAATTAATCTTTCATTTTTACTTAATTTTTGAATTGGATTACGTGCTACACGTTGAAGACTATCTGATAAAAAAGGATTTTCAAAACGAGAAAAAATTGTTTTAATATAAGATAAATGATTATTTTGATCACAATTAAAACGTTTTACTAAAAAATTACCACTTTCTTGCATTGCATTCTGAACAATTTTTCGAATATTTAAATCTAAAAGAGATTCATATATTGTTTTGTATTTTTTTATTGAACCTAAATATGCAGCTACTGCATGCCCAGTGTTTAGAGTTAATATTTTTCTATTAATAAAAAAATCTAAATTGTCGCTTAATTTCATATCAACAATTTTAGGTACAATTCCTTTGAATTGAGAACGATCAACTATCCATTCTCTAAAATCTTCTGCTATGATGGATAAATTATTTTTTTGAACAAGATTACTAAAAGGTACAATTGTATCTATGCTGCAATCTATAAAACCAATATATTCGAATAAATAATTATGATATTTTAAAGGTAATATATTCAAGATTCTTTTTTTTAAATAAGAACTAGCTTTGATTTTATTTTCACAAGAAATAATATTTAATATTTTAAAAGATTTTTTTTTAACTTTAAGTTTAATACCATCTGCAATAACACCTGCAATTTTTTCTAATGAGGAAATTCCTACAGCAGTAGTAATTAAGTCTACTTGTGTAATTATTTTTGTAATTTCTGCATTACAAGTGTTAATAGCATGAATGTTTTTAATCTTAATCAAATTTTCTTTCTGATTGCCGATAATTTTAATGTTGTATTCTTTATGATAATTTATAGAATCAACTAGATTTTGATTTGTATCCGAGAATATTACATTAAAACCAGATTCTGATAATGACTTTCCAATGAAACCACGTCCAATATTTCCCGCTCCAAAATGTAATGCTTGCATAAAGAATCCTAATTAAAATTTTTTTAACAATTTAATATTAAATTTTGAAAGATATAAAATTGCACTATTTTGCGCTTAATAGAGATAAAACCTCTTGCACACTACTTGTTTGAGATAATTTTTTAATTATTTTTCGATCATCTAACGCATTAGTAATGCTGCTAACTAGCGTGATATGTTCATTATTTTTGGCAGCAACACCAATAACAAGATACGCAATATCATCAATATTTTCTCCAAAAAGAACTCCTTTAGGAAATTGACAAAAAATTACTCCAGTTTTTAAAATGTCGTTTTTAGCTTCAATTGTGCCATGTGGTAAAGCTATTGACTCTCCAAGCCAAGTTGAAGTTATTTTTTCTCGCTCTAACATCGAATCAACATAATTAGATTTTACATATCCTTGTTTTACAAGATTATTACCAATGAATCTAATTGCTTCTTCTTTATTATTGGCATGCTGATTTAAAAAAATATTTTCTTTTCTAAATTCAAATCTTTTAGTTAATTTTTTTTCTTTTTGATCATCAATCAAATTGATTTTATGATCTTTTTTACATATTTTATTTTTTTTTAAACATTTTACTAAATTATCATAAAAATCATGACTGATAAAATTTTTTAAAGATATGTGTTGAGAATTAGGAGCGTATATTTTAGCTCGATTAGTTAAGTCTTGATGAGTAATTACTAAGTCTATATCTTTAGAAAGCAAATCAATAGCCATGTTTGATACAGAAACATGCATTAAGTTAGCTTTTTTTATTTTTTTTTGAAGCATGCTTGATCCCATTGCACTAGATCCCATACCAGCATCACAAGCAACTACAATTTTTTGAATATTATCAAAATTAATAGAGTTAAAATTACAATTGTTTCTATTTAACTTAAGTAAATTTAAGCCATTTTTAGGATTAATTATGACATTTTCATTATTTATAAAAGAACTATTTATATTACACTTTAATAATATAGAAGAAATAATAAAAGAAACTAGAAAAGAAAAAAATACTGCAATTCCATTGGCTAAATAACATTCTTTAGGAGTCATTGCTATAACAGACAAAATAGATCCAGGTGATGCTGCTGAAAAAAGTCCACCATGTAAAAAAGTAAGCAGAGAAATGCCCGTCATACTTCCTAAAATAAGAGAAAAAATTAATTTTGGTTTATTTAAAACGTAAGGAAAATAGATCTCATGAACTCCTCCGAAAAAATGAATAATAGAAGCTGCTCCAGAAGATTTAGACAATTCTCCTTTACCAAAATAAAACCATGCCATTAAAACTCCTAATCCTGGACCAGGATTTGATTCTATTAAAAAAAATATAGAACTATTTTTTTGAGAAATATCTTGAATGCCTAGAATTGAAAATACTCCGTGATTGATTATATTATTTAAAAAAAATATTTTAGCAGGCTCTATAATAATAGCAAGAATAGGTAATAAATTATGATTAACTGCTGAATTTACTAAAAATCCCAAAGCATTGGAAATCCATTCAATAGTTGGTCCAATAGTATAAAATGAAATTATTGACCATAATATTCCAATTGCAGAAATAGAAAAATTATTTACTAACATCTCAAATCCATTTGTGATTTTGTGATTTATTTTTTTATCAAAATATTTTATGCTCCAACCTCCCAATGGACCAACAATCATAGCTCCTAAAAGCATTGGTATGCTAGTACTAGTTATTACTCCCATAGTAGCTATAATCCCTACTAAACCTCCTCTTTCAGATCCAATTAATTTTCCCCCAGTATATCCAACAAGTAATGGCAAAAGATAAAAAATTATAGCTGATATCAGTTTCTGATCTATAATTTTATTAGGTTGCCATCCTGAAGATGTGAATAATGCACTCATAATGCCCCATACAATAAATATACTTATGTTTGGCATTATCATATTACTTAAAAATCGACCAAAAATTTGTATTTTTGATTTAATCAACATCAACATATTAACCACTCATTCTAGGTAACTAAAAAATATAAAAAATCAGATCTAAAACCTTTAATTTAAATATTTTTGATAATTAAATCAAAAATACATACTTACTTGATAAAAGAATTATAAAAATTGATGAGACCATGAGTCGAAGAATCATAACATTTATCTTCTTTTTTTTGATTTAAATAACTATATATATTTTCTGCTAATTCTTTTCCTATTTCCACTCCCCATTGATCGAAACTAAAAATATTTAAAATATGACCTTGAACAAAAATTTTATGCTCATATAAAGCAATTAACGCTCCTAAATTATAAGGATTAACTTTTCTTATAAGAATTGAATTAGTTGGTTGATTTCCTTTACATACTTTAAAAGGTAAAATTCTATTTATTTCAATATCTGATTTTCCAGATAATATCAACTCTTTTAAGATAGTTTCTTTAGATTTTCCAAAAGCTAATGCTCGAGTTTGTGAAAAAAAATTAGATATTAGCTTAAGGTGATGATGTCCTATTTCGTTATGAGACAAAACAGGAGCAATGAAATCAGAAGGAATTAATTTAGTTCCTTGATGCATCAATTGATAAAACGCATGTTGACCATTTGTTCCAGGCTCTCCCCAAATAATAGGACCAGTTTGATACCTTACTTTTCTTCCATATTTATCAACAGATTTTCCATTAGATTCCATGTTAGATTGTTGGAAATAAGCTGAAAAACGATGCATATATTGATCATATGGAAGTATAGCTTCAGTTTCAGAACCAAAAAAATTAGCATACCAAATACTAATTAAAGCAAGTAATATTGGAATATTTTTGCTATAACTAGTGTTTAGAAAATGATTATCCATATCATGAGCTCCATTTAAAAACTTTTTAAAATTTTCAAATCCAATTGATAAAATAATAGATAATCCCGCTGCAGACCATAATGAAAATCGACCACCTACCCAATTCCAAAATTCAAAAAAATTGTTTGAGTTAATACCAAACTTTAAAACATTTTTAATGTTAGTTGATAAGGCAAAAAAGTGTTTGTCTAGTGCATGTAAATTTTTTGATTTTTTTAAAAACCATATTTTTGCGCTATTCGCATTAGTCATTGTTTCATCTGTTTTAAAACTTTTAGAAGCTATTAAAAATAACGTTCTTTCTGGATTTATTTTTTTTAAAATTTCGCACAAATGAGTACCATCTACATTTGAAACATAGTGTATATTTAAATGATTTTTATATGGACGGAGCGCTTCTGTAACCATGTACGGACCTAAATCTGAACCTCCAATTCCAATATTTACAATGTCGGAGATAGACTTTCCAGTATAACCTTTCCAATTGCCACTAATAACAAGATTTGAAAATAATCTCATTTTTTCAAGAACATTATTAATTTTTGTCATTATATTGCATTTATCGACTATAATTGGATAATTAGTTTGATTTCGTAATGCTATATGCAATACAGGTCGATCTTCTGTATAATTAATTGAGTTTCCGGAAAACATTGAATTGATGGCGGATTTTATATTCATTTCTTCAGCTAAATGTAATAATTTGATCATAGTTTCATAAGTTATTCGATTTTTAGAAAAATCAACCAACATTTCATTATTAAATACAATAGAAAAATTATTGAATCGATTGATATCAACTGAAAAAAGATCTCTTAAATGAATATTTTTTATTTTTTTAAAGTGATTTTTTAAATCTTTCCAAGACGCAGTATGAATTAAATTAATATTTTTCATAAAAATCTACCTCTTTTATTAATTAAATATAAAATTTTTTACTGTTCATCTTAATATTTTTTTCTTTTAAATGTTAAAAATTATAAAAAATATTTTTATATTTTATCATATAAATATTATTTAAAAATAATTTTAAAAAACAAATCAGCATTAGTATTATAAATTTTTATTTCAATATATTTTAAATATTTACTTAATTATAGTTTTACAATTTTTTAATAAAAAACTTAATTTTTTATTTTTTACTGAATTTGTATTTTACAAAACCAGAAAAAATTTAGAAAATAAATTAAAATTATTTAAAAATAAAATTAATTCAATTTTAATAAAAATTTAAAAAATTGCTATATCCTTTAACTAAGTATGCTTTTATTTAAAAACCACAATATTCTAATAAATATAAAATATGAAAAATAACAATCTTATTTGGATTGATTTGGAAATGACAGGATTAAATCCTAGTGTTCATCGTATTATTGAAATTGCAACATTAGTTACAGATTCTAATTTAAATGTCATTTCCTTAGGGCCAGTTATTGCAGTACATCAAAATCAACAAAATATTTCACTAATGGACAAATGGAACGTTCGTGTTCATGAAAAAAATGGTTTAATAAAACGTGTCAAAACAAGTTTGTATGATGAACGTAAAGCTGAAGCAGAAACTATAGTTTTTTTAAAAAAATGGGTTCCTATTAAATCATCTCCTATGTGCGGAAACAGCATCACTCAAGATCGAAGATTTTTATTTCAGTATATGCCCGATTTAGAAAATTATTTTCACTATCGATGTATAGATGTTAGTACTCTCAAAGAATTAGTTTCTAGATGGAATCCTGTAATTTTTAAAAGAATGAAAAAAAAACACACTCATACAGCACTTCAAGATATTCAAGAATCTATAAAAGAATTAAATTTTTATAAAAAAAATTTTTTACTTACAGATTTATGTCTCAAATAATAAGAAATAATTTATATGTTTTAATTAAAAAATAATTTTATATAAAAATTAAAAAAGAAAGCTTGAAAAATATTTTTTATCTAGATAAAATGTATTCATTAAAAAATATAAAATTTGCGGGAATAGCTCAGCGGTAGAGCACAACCTTGCCAAGGTTGGGGTCGCGAGTTCAAATCTCGTTTCCCGCTCCAATCATATGATAGCAAAGTGCTATTTTCAAAATAAAAATTTTTTTCCATTTTTATACTAAAAATAAAAAAATTTATAATATATGTCAATTAATTAAGAATTAAACATCAATATAAAATTATTTTATAAAAACAGAATTATAAGTTTTTATTCATTAAAAACTTACTCAAATATTGAAACACTAATTCCTTTAATAAAATATTTAATTCATATTAAATGCATAGAAAATTAAGGAAAACATTTATGATTTTTTATTGTTTTTATAAGTGGATGATTTTTTCTTTCTTTTTATTTATTTTTCAGGTGCATGCCAATAATATTTCTTCAAATCAATATTATCTTAATAAGATATCATTAGATCTCATCAAAAAAAATAATTTCAAAAAAAAAATCAAAAACAAATTTTAGTTTCATTATAGATGAAAAAATTATCATTTTAATAGATCCAGGACATGGAGGAAAAGACCCTGGAGCAATAGGACATTCAGGATTACAAGAAAAAAAAGTAACTCTAAATATAGCTCTTAAAATCAAAAAACTGTTCGAAAAAGAAAAAAGATTTCAGATAATTTTAACTAGAAAAAATGACTGTAATCTCTCAGTACAAAAGAGAAAACAGTATTTTAAAAAACATTACGCCAATTTATTGGTATCTATTCATGTCAACTCTTCTAAAAAAGCGTACGTGTCAGGAGCCTCTACATGGATAATTTCAAATAACAGAATGAATCGAGAAATTAATAATTATTTAAAAAATAATAAAGAAATTATATTTTTTGAAAAAAAGATTCAAAAAATTTTAAATAAAAATATACTTAACATTGGTTTAAAAAAATCTATTCTTAATTTTCAATTTAATAATTTTCAAAAAATGGAAATTGATTTATCTGATTGTATTCTTAAAGAACTTAAAAAAAATACTAAACTGTATAAAAAAAATCCAAACTATGCAAACTTCGGAATTTTAAGTTCAATTAATATGCCTTCTTTATTAATTGAAATTGGTTTTATTACAAATTTTAAAGAAGAACAAAAATTAAAAACACAAAACTATCAAAATCATATTGCTTACTCTATCTATCACGCTTTAAAAAAATTTTTTTATTCAAAAAAAAATAAGAAAAATAATTAAAGCTATGTGTTTCACTCTTAGATTAAAAAGAGAATCATACTGAAAAATGTATAAAATATTTTCATATAGTTAAAAATATTTTATAAGCATCTAAAAGTTATTAATTAAAGACGCTTAAAATAAAAAATTAAATAAATATAACGCTATTTTCTTTCAGTAAGTTTAAAACGTTTTTTAAATCTTTCAACGCGACCTCCAGTATCAATAGTTCTTTGTTTTCCTGTATAAAATGGATGACATTTTGAACATATATCTAAATTTAAATTATGACTAATAGTAGAAAAAACTTGAACAATATTTCCGCAAGAACAAGTGGCTGTTATCTTAGAATAACAAGGATGGATTTTTTTTTTCATGAAAGTTCCTAAATATTTTCAATAATATGTAACACAAAAAACTGTTATCGATTAAAATACTAAAAAATAAATAATTTTTATCAAAAAAGATACATAAAAACATATGCATTATAATTCAAACAAAATTAATTCGGTGTATTTTGAAAAAAAAAAAAATAAAATCTAAAATATATATATTTTTAACATCAATTATATTTATTTTTTTTATTTTTTTTATTTTTTTTAAAATAAACGCAATCAAAACTAATGTAACACAAAAAAAAATTAATGATCAAGATACAAAAAATAATAATTTATTACCTCCAAAACCTAAAAATAAATGGAAATATATTAAAAAATTAGAAAATTTATAAAAGATTTACAGTTATCTGATAAAAAATATTTCCTTTTTGATTTTAAAAATATTTCCAAAATGTAAAATTAATTAAGAAAAATATAAATATTTTTAATATAAATTAAAATTTAATAAAAATTTTTTATTTCAAATAAAAACGATATTTAAGAGGTTTTTCTCGTGACCACAATATTAAGCGTAAGATTAAAAAACCAAGTAGTAATTGGAGGTGATGGTCAAGCAACTTTAGGCAATACTATCATGAAAAGTAACGTAAAGAAAATTAGAACTCTTTATCACGAAAAAGTTATTGCTGGTTTTGCAGGCGGAACTGCAGATGCTTTTACTTTATTTGAAATGTTTGAAAAAAAACTAGGAATTTATCAAGGTCAATTGCAGCGTTCTGCTATTGAACTAGCTAAAGATTGGAGATCAGATCGAATGCTGAGAAAACTTGAAGCTTTACTAGCTGTAGCTGATAAAGATACTTCTTTAATTATTACGGGAAATGGAGATGTAATACAACCTGAAGATGACTTAATAGCTATAGGATCCGGAGGAAGTTACGCTCAATCCGCTGCTCGAGCATTAATAGAAAACACTAATTTTAATGCTAATCAAATCGTAGAAAAATCACTAACAATTGCTGCAAACATCTGTATTTATACCAATCACACTTTTACTATAAAAAAACTAATTTCAGAAAAATAAGGATTATCTCCATGTCTGATATGACTCCTCCTCAAATTGTTTCTGAACTTGACAAATTTATTATCGGTCAATCAAAAGCAAAAAGAGCTGTATCTATTGCATTAAGGAACCGCTGGCGTCGAATGCAACTCAATAGCGAATTACGTCACGAAATTACGCCTAAAAATATTTTAATGATAGGTCCAACTGGAGTAGGAAAAACAGAAATCGCCAGACGTTTAGCTAAATTAGCAAACTCTCCCTTTATTAAAGTTGAGGCCACTAAATTCACTGAAGTAGGATATGTAGGTAAAGAAGTTGACTCTATTATTCGAGATTTAACAGATGCTGCAATTAAAATGATCCGAATCAAAAAAATAAAAAAAAATAAAGCAAGAGTTGCAGAAATAGTTGAAGAAAGAATTTTAGATGTTCTTGTTCCAAGACCAAAAAATAATTGGACAGAAACTGAAAAAAATGAAAGTTTAATAAAAACTATACAAAAATTTAGAAAAAAATTAAGAGAAGGTACGTTGAATGAAAGAGAGATAGAAATTAATGTATTATCTTCTTCTATGGGTGTAGAAATAATGGCTCCTCCAGGAATGGAAGAACTAACAAATCAATTGCAGTCTTTATTTCAAAATTTAGGAAATCACAAAAAAAATAGAAGAAGACTCAAAATTAAAGATGCAATAATTCTATTAACAGAAGAAGAAGCATTCAAATTAGTAAATCCAGAAGAAATTAAAAAAGAAGCCATTCACGAAGTAGAACAAAATGGAATCGTTTTTGTAGACGAAATTGATAAAATATGTAAAAGAGGAGATTCTTCTGGACCAGATGTTTCTAGAGAAGGAGTGCAACGAGATTTGCTGCCATTAATTGAAGGGTGTACTGTATCTACCAAACATGGAATGATTAAAACTGATCATATTTTGTTTATTGCATCTGGAGCTTTTCAAACATCTACTCCTTCCGATTTAATCCCTGAACTACAAGGACGTCTTCCAATTAGGGTAGAATTACAAGCACTTACAATTAATGATTTTGAAAAAATATTAACAGAACCAAAAGCATCTATTACTGAACAATATAAAGCACTTATGGAAACAGAAGGTGTTTCTATAAATTTTACTAAAGACGGAATCAGAAATATTGCTGAAGCTGCTTGGAAAGTTAATGAATCTATGGAAAATATTGGAGCTCGTAGGTTGCATACTGTACTAGAGAAATTAATGGAAGATATATCTTTTAACGCAAGCGATAACAATGGAAAAAAAATTAAAATTGACTCAAATTATGTAGGAAAACATTTAGATCAATTAATATCTAACGAGGATCTTAGTCGTTTTATTTTGTAAGGTTTTTCGTTGTATTAAAATAATTAAAATATTTGTCCATTGTTGTAAATATTCGAATGGATGAATATTTTTTAATAAAAAATTTATTTTTTCTATTGAAAAAAACAAAAAATACCCTATATCAATAGAAAGAAGAAACTTTTTAGTGTATAAAATTCAAATATTTTTCAATATAAAAAGTATCAAGGAGATTTTTATGTCTTATCGTTCTCTTTCTTTTATACCAAGTTTTCATCACGACAGTGTTTTTTCAAATAGATTTAATCAAATTGATAAAATGTTTAGCACTTTAACTGGAGAAAAACCAATATCTGATACTCCTTTATACAATCTATGTCAAATTAGTGAAACACAATATAAATTATCAATCAGTATCCCAGGATATAAAGAATCAGAATTAGATATATCTGTACATAATAATGAACTGTTAATTACTGGAAAAAAAGAGAAACAAAAAAAAGAAAAAGAAGAATTAATAAAATGGCTACATAAAAGTATAACAATTAGCGACTTTTCTCTTCAATTTAAATTAAACCATAAAATTAAAGTTCAACGAGCAGAATTATCTTTAGGTATACTAGTGTTAAATTTTGAATGTCAAATTCCAGAAGAAGAAAAACCTAAAAAAATACTAATTTCTACGGAAAAAAATAATAAAATTATTGAAAAAAAATAATTTTTTAAAATCCTTAATAAAATAACAATTTTTAGATATTAATTACATCATTGTACTTATTATTAAAAAATAAAAGTACAATGATAAAAATAATTTATAAGTAACTTAGGATAAATAATGAATCCATGGATTAAAGCGACAGTTTTAGAAATAAATAGATGGACTGAAAATTTATTTAGTCTTATTTTACGAGCATCTATATCTTCTTTTAAAGCCGGACAATTTACTAAATTAGCGTTACAAGATTTTAATAAAAAAAAAATTCAAAGAGCTTATTCTTACGTTAATGCTCCTAATGATACAAATATAGAGATTTATATTAGGAGAATTTCTAATGGAAATTTAAGTAATCAGTTGTATTATCTTAAAAATGGAAGTGAAATTTTTATTAAAAAAAACGCATATGGTTTCTTTGTTTTAGATGAAATACCAGATTCTGAAATATTATGGATGTTTGCTACAGGTGCAGCTATAGGTCCTTACTGTTCTATTTTACAAGAAAGAAAAAATACTCATAGATTTAAAAAAATTGTCTTAGTACATGCTGCAAAATATCAAAATGAATTAAACTATTTACCATTAATGAAAAAACTTTTAAAAATATACGACGGGCAGTTAAAAATTCAAACTATTCTTAGTCAAGAGGAAAGTAAATATTCTTTAGTTGGAAGAATTCCTTTTTTATTAAGTAATAAATCTTTAGAAAAAAAAATTGGTTTAAATATAAATAAAAAAAATTCTCATATTATGCTATGTGGAAATCCTAATATGATTAAAGATACTTACAATTTTTTAAAAACTCATAAAAATATGAAAAAAAATTTAAGACGTGCACCTGGTCATATCACAGTTGAAAGTTACTGGTAAATTTACCATTTCACAATATAAATTAATAAAAAATTAGTAAAAAATAAACTTTTTTAAAATATATTCATGTAATTAAATACATTTAATTTAATAGTACTTTCTTTAAAAAATTTGTTTGATTAAATTATTTTATTAGTTTATCTACAAAAAATACTTAAATCTTAATAAAAAATTTTAAGCATTTTATGAATAACAAAATGTAAATTTTAAATTTTATTAATAAAGAATTATTTCTCAATAAAAAAATATAAAAATAAATAAAATTTCTATAAATTTATTTAAATTTAATACTTTAACAATGAATTTTTATTATCATTTAACAAAATAAAAAACAATACTACTGAATTTAAGCAAGTTTAAGGTTATAAAATTTATTTTTCAAAAATTTTTAAAATTATAATTAATTTAACTCATAAAGTACTTTCATGTCATTAATAAGTATTTTATTAAAAAATTAAATTTTTTATTATTGTTGACAATAATTTTAATCTTAAAAAAATTAATATTAATATTACTATTGTAAATATTTTAGTATGATATAAAAATAAATTTCTAAAAAAGATATTCATAAATATTTTTTCAAAAAAATTACTTATAGATTAAAAAATGAATAAAAATGCAATATATCCTGGTACTTTTGATCCAATTACATATGGACATTTAGATATAATCACACGTGCTTCAAAAATTTTTGATCACATAATTATTGCAATTTCTGAAAGTTTTCATAAAAAACCAATTTTCAACTTAAAAGAGCGTATAAAATTAACAAAAATTGCTACATCTCATTTAATAAACATAAAAAAAATAATTGGATTTAATGATTTAGTTGCTAATTTAGCAAAACAAGAAAATTCTAAAGTTCTTATTAGAGGAGTTCGTACAATATTTGATTTCGATTATGAAATTAAATTAGCTGCTATTAATAAACAAATTTATCCACATCTAGAAAGCGTCTTTTTTCTTTCTTCTAAAGAAGTATCATTTATATCTTCATCGTTCGTAAAAGAAATAGCAAAATATAACGGAAATTTTAAACCATATCTTCCTAAAAAAATATATTTTGCTTCTTTAAAAAAATTGAATAAACTGTCTTTAAAATAATTAGTATTTTTGTATTTTTATTCATTAATAATTTTAAAAATTAAAAATAATAGGGTATACATATGATACCCTATTAAAAAACAATTGTTTAATATTTTGTATAAAAATTATTGAACAAAATATGAATATTTTATAATTGGTTTATTTTCAGGTGACACTATTACTGTTGAACGCACTCCAAAAAAACTGTATTTTTTAATATAATTTTTATCTTTTAATTCTAAATTAGATAAATAAGTAGCAACTAACTTTATTGATCCGTTTTCTAACATATTAATTTTGTAAATATTTTTTTGATTTTTAAGTTCATACTCTTTAAGTTCAGGATTTTCAGAATACAATTGAAGCAATGGTTGATTTAAAAATTTATCATTAGCATATGTAGAAATTAATACCTGATAATCTTCATTTGGTACAATTTCTTTAAATATTTTTTGCATTTTTGATTTATCATCTAAGAAAATTAATCTTCCATCAATGATAATAAAAAATGGAATGGAATCAGCCATAAAATCGCTGTCTAATTTTTTAGATAAAATTAATTCTTCGTAAGATTTTTTAAAATAATTAATAGTTGAAAATATATTTTGAGGGGTATTAAATCTGTCAGATACTTGCCAAATTCTATGATTCATAAAATGATCGTAACGAGATTTTTTTGCACTTTCATCCATTCTTTCTTGGAAAGTTTTTTCTTTTTTGAAGACGTTTTTTCTTCCTTTTAAATTGAAATCTTCTTCTAATATGTTGAAGGGATAATATTCGTCTTGAGTTTTAACTGGAGGAGTGACAACAAAAAGATCAGGAAATGAACTTTGAGATTCGGGATGCTGTGGATTATTATTAAATGTATTGATAATTTTTATCTTTCCTTGAGATCTAATTTTTTCAATGATTGCTTTTATCATAATTTTAGAAGACTCAACTACTTGTTTAAGATTTTCAATGTATTTAATTAAAGCTTCTATCGCTGCATTTTTAGCATATATAGCAAATTTATATACTTCTTTTATAATTTTTTTATAGCTGTTTTGAATTGTATCTTGAAATGTTTCAAAAATAGATCTTGATGTGCATAAATAATTAATATTTTGAATTATTTTATTAAATATTTTTTTTGTATTATCAATTATATTAAAATTTGATTCAAAAAGAGTTTTTTTTTCTCAAATAAATTTTGAATTATTTCGTTTTTTTGATTAAAAAAATTTTTAATATATTTTAAATTTTTTGAATTTAAAAAAAGTTTATTAAAATTAATATATTTATATATTTCTTTCTTTTTTTTTGTTTTTTCTAAATTTAAAAAAGAAGATTTTTTATGTATTTCATCAGTATTTAAAAAATTAATTTTATTATTAAAAGAAATTGATACTTTGCTTTTGCTATCACTAAACAAATTTAAATTTTTTTTATCTTCTATTTTTTTTTCTGTATTTTTTAAAAAAAATTTTTTTGAATTTTTATACTCATAAACGTTTGAATTAAATTTTACGTTTTTTGTATTAATAGAGTTATGTGACATAATATTTTTTTCCTTTTTTATTTACTATTTGATATAATTAAAACTATAAAAAATAGTCTAAAATTATTATTTTTCTTAAAATTAACAATTTAGGTTGTCAGTTATTTCATATTACAAAAAAAATTAAAGTAATTATAATAAAATACTGTCAATGTATACATTCTAAATACATTTTTTAAAAAGTCAATTAATAATATAAAAATGGGAATATATTTAATTTACAAATTTAATAATAAAAGAATACAAAATTTAATTCACTCACTTAATTTAAAACATGATAAAAATGCATCAATGGCCTTAGTAGTAAATCATGATTCATTAGAATTGAATGATCTTGAAAATCCAAAAAAAGGCTCTATAAAAGTTGATTTCACTTCTAAAAAGAATAATTATAGATGTTATAAATCTAAAATGAAAAAAGAAATTTTATACAGAGCAATAGGAATAAAAAAATCATATTTTCCATTTGTTTTAGATCTCACTGGAGGATTAGGATCTGATGCTTTTATACTTTCTTTTCTTGGATGCCGTGTCATAATGATAGAACGTCATCCAGTGGTAATGGCTTTATTAAGAGACGGATTAGATAGAGGATATAAAGATAAAAAAATAGGTTTTTGGTTAAAAAAAAGATTATTTTTAATTTTTAACGACAGTTTAAAGATTAAAAAACTTCCTATTTTACAGCCAGATGTAATTTATATAGATCCCATGTACCCTGATAAAAAAAAAACAGCTTTACCAAAAAAAGAAATGCAATTTCTTCAAAAACTAATTGGAAAAAATGATGATTGTGACCATTTAATCACTCTTTCTAAAGAGCTAGCAAAAAAAAGAATTGTTGTAAAACGTCCTTGTTATGCACCACCTTTATCAAAAGAAAAAGTAGATTTTATTATTAAAGGAAAATCTCATCGTTTTGATATATATAATTCTATTATAAAATAGAAGCAATTTATATAAAAAATAAAGTTATCCAATAAAAAAAACTAGATAATAAAATTGAAACAGGTAAAGTTAATATCCATGAAAGAGCTATATTTTTAATGGTTTTCATCTGAACGCCATCTCCGTCAATTAGCATCGTACCTGCTACAGAAGATGAAAGAATATGTGTTGTCGAAACAGGAATTCCGGTATAGCTTGCTATTCCAATTGAAAAAGATGCAGTAATTTGAGCTGACATTGCTTGTGCATAAGTCATTTTTTTTCTTCCTATTTTTTCTCCAATAGTGATAACTATGCGTTTCCAACCTATCATAGTGCCTATTGATAAAGAGAATGCAACAACTAATATAATCCAAATTGGAGCATATTCTACTGTTTTAAGAACATTTTTTTGAGTTTTTTCTAAGTAGTATCGATCTTTAACAGTTATATGAGAAGAGTTTATTATATTATTAATTTCATCAGAAATACACAATAAAAAATGACGTAATTGAGTTTTTTCTTCAATATTTAATTTATTATAGCTAGATGTGTTATAAAGTACCAATTTTATATTTTTTACATTTTTTTTAATTTTAAAATAATAACATCGATCAAACAAACGTTTATTATAACTGTCATTAAAACTTTTATTATTATTAGAATAATATTTTTCTAAATTAAAAATAGCATTTTTTGTACAATTTATTTCATTTTTTGAAGCGTTTAAATTAACTAAAAAACTAGATGGTGCAATACTTATTAATACAAGCATGATCAGTCCAATTCCCTTTTGCCCATCATTTGCACCATGCGCATAACTAACTCCAATAGAAGAAAAAATTAAAAAAATTCGAATTAAAAATGGAGGATTTTTTTTTCCATCCATTTCTTTTCGTTCTACAGGTGTCATATGAATTCGATAAAAATTTTTATTTTTTTTTGAAACATATCTTAATAAAAAAACTAAGCTACCTGCTATAATTAAACCTACAATAGGAGAAAAAATTAGAGATAAAAAAATGCTTGTCATTTTCGGAATATTGAGAGCATTTATTAAAGATAAATCTTTAATAATAGCATTAGTTAAACCAATGCCAATTATGGACCCAATAAGGGAGTGAGAGCTTGATGCTGGTAAACAAAAATACCATGTAGATAAATTCCAAAGTATTGTAGCTGATAACATAGAAAAAACCATAGCAAGAGCATTTTTAGAATCAGCATTTATCAATAAATCATTAGGTAATAAGTGAACAATTGCATATGCAACAGTTAATCCTCCTAATAGAACACCTAAAAAATTAAATAATCCTGACATGATAACCGCAAAATGAGCAGATGTTGCTCGAGTGTAAATTAAAGTTGAAACCGAATTTGCAGTATCATGAAAACCATTAATGGCTTCATAAAATAATACAAATAATAAAGCTAAAAAAATAGATAAACTATGATTCAAATCAGAATTAAAAAATAAATATAGCATAATCTTTAAGCCATTTTGATGAATTGAACTAAGTTTATTATCTGTGAGAAACTATGCTTGAGGAAAGAAAAATATTAATTTTATTTTCAATAGTTATGAAGTAAAAATTAAAATTAGTTTAAAAATATCAAGTATGCTTCGCTTATAAAATTTATTGATTGTATGCTGTTAAGCAGAACAATTATTGTTAATTTTTATTTTTTTCATTTTTAAAGATAAAAAAATCCCAATAGTCAGCATTGTTATAACAAAAAATGAAATACCTATCCATTTTGAATAAAACCAAAAAAAACCACCAAACGTACCAAATACACTTGAACCTAAATAATAAAAAAATAAGTACAAAGAAGCCGCTTGCACTTTTCCGGAATTAGAACATGTACCAACCCAACTACTGACTACTGAGTGAGATGCAAAAAAACCGCTTGAAAATACTATTAAACCTAAAATTATTACAAATAAGTGATTATATTGAGTAATTACTACTCCTAAAAACATTAAAGATAATGATCCAATGAGAATATTATTTTGACTATATTTATTCGTTAGTATTCCAGCTTTAGGAGAGCTGTACACTCCGGTTAAATAAATGATAGAAAGTAATCCAATACTAGATTGACATAGATAAAAAGGTTTTAATATTAAACGATAACCAATATAATTAAAAATTGTAACAAAACTACCCATTAATACAAATCCTATAAAAAAAAGAATACACAATTCTATATTTTTTAATTGAAAGCAAAAATTCTTCATAAATTTTTTTAAATTAACAGAAACAGAACAAAAATTTTGAGATGGAGGTAATAAACATAAAAAAAAACATGATGAAATAAAAGAAGATAATCCAATTATCATTAATGAAACATTCCAAGAAAATTGTTCAGACAAAATACTGCTTAAAAGTCTTCCTGAACACCCTCCAATAGTATTACCGCTAATATATAATCCCATGCAAAAAGATAATGAAGAAGGATCTATTTCTTCGCTTATATATGTCATAGCAACTGCAACAACACCACTTAAAGATAATCCAGTTAATGCGCGGAGTATAATAATAGAATACCAGCTGTGCATAGAAGAACATATTATTGTAAAAATTGCCGCCATTAATAAAGAAGTTGACATAATTAATTTTCGACCAATTACATCAGATAGTGGACCAGTAAATAGCATTCCTAAAGCCATCATTGCAGTAGAAGACGAAAGTGATAAGCTGCTTTGGGCTGGAGTTAAATGAAATTGCTTAGAAAACACTGGTAAAATTGATTGTACGCAGTACAAAATAGAAAAAGTAGAAAAACCGCCTGAAAAAAGAGCTAAAATAAGTCGATTAAATTTTTTTGTACCTTTTTTTATATATTTTTTTTCTATTAAGACTTTCTTTTTTTTTAAAATCATCAAATAAGCTCCTTTTTTACAAAAAATATTGATTTTTTAAAATACAATTAAATATATATAAAACCATCGTATACATGAGTTGCAGGTCCTGTCATATAAAGAGGATGTTTAAATCCATTCCATTTTATCATTAAAGTTCCTCCAATTAAATCTACTTGAACATTACAAGAAAGTACTCTTTGTGCAATTCCTAGACTGACTGCCGCACAAGCTCCTGTTCCACAAGATTGCGTTTCACCTACATCACGTTCATATACTCTTAATTTTATATGATTTTTATTTATTATTTTCATAAAACTTACGTTTATCCCATTAGGGAAAATTCCATCTTTTTCTAGGATTTTACCAATTTTTTTTACAGGTGCATTTTTTATACATTCTACTTTAATAATACAGTGAGGGTTTCCCATACAAACAATGCCGCACACTAAATTATTATTTAATAATTGAATTGAAAAATTATTAGAATTTTTTTTATATAATGAAGGAGTTTGAACTTTTTTTAAAATAGGTTCGTTCATATTAACTTGAACTGTATTGTCAGGCATAAAATTAATTATTATTTTTTTTTTCATTGTACGAACAGTAACGCTTTTTTTATTGGTTAACTTCTTTATTAAAAGAAATAAACCAAAACATCGAGCGCCGTTACCGCATTGTTCAACCTCATTTCCGTTAGAATTAAAAATTCGATAATTAAAATCATATTCAGGATCTTTTGGTTTTTCTACAAGAAGTAATTGGTCGAAACCAATTCCGGTATGTCGATTCGACCATTGTTTTATTAATAAAGAAGATATGACTATTTTTTGATCAATACCATTGATAACCATAAAATCATTTCCTAATCCGTGCATTTTAGAAAAGTAAATTTTTTTTTTAAAATGATACATAAATGCTTTGCTCCGGTATTAATAATTTTTTTATTTATAATAAATAAATGTTTTTTAAAATATACACAAAGTATTTTATATCTTTTTAGATATTAAAATATATTATATATAAGTTAATTATTTTTTATTTTAAATTAGGTATAATAAATACTATTAACTAATAATATAACTTTTTAGACAAAGAGCGCTAAAATGACTGATAAAAAATATCATAAACTAGTAAATAATTTATTTTTAGAAATAGAAGATAATTTAAATTCTTACATTAATGAAATAGATATAGATTATGAAATACAAAACAATATTATGACTATAATGTTTGAAAATAAAAGTGTAATAATAATTAATAAACAAGAATCATTAAAACAAATTTGGCTAGCTACATCAGAGAATGGTCATCATTTTTGTTATGATAACAATCAGTGGATTTGTAACCGAAGTAATAAAAATTTTTGGGAAATATTAAAGAATGCATGCATTATTCAGTCAAATCAAAAGCTAATTTTAAAAATAAAAAAAAAATTTTAACGATACAAAATTTAAATTTTTCAAGTATTCAGTTTTAATAAACTATTATAATGTTTTTAACTAAGTTTAAAAAGTAATTACATTTTTATTTTTAATAAAAAATATTGATTACATTAACATAAATGAAAAAATGCAAAATAAAATTTTAAGAATTGCTACTAGAAAAAGTCCTTTAGCTTTAAAGCAAACTGAGTATGTTGAAAAAAAATTATTGTCTTTATATCCATATTTAAAAACTAAACTAGTACCTATTGTGACTCATGGTGACAATATTTTAAATAAATCTCTTTCAAAAATTGGAGGAAAAGGATTATTTATTAAAGAATTAGAAATAGCTCTTCTAGATAATAAAGCAGATATCGCAATACATTCTATGAAAGATTTACCAGTAAGGATTACAAAAGAATTGTGTTTAGCAAGTATATGCAAAAGAGGAAGTGCTTTAGATACTCTAGTCTCTAATCAATATAAGTCAATTAATCATTTACCGAAAGGAGCGGTTATTGGAACATCTAGTTTGAGACGACAATGTCAATTAATTACCTATCGTCCAGATTTAGTTATTTCTCCTTTAAGAGGAAATGTAGAAACGAGAATTGCTAAACTAGATGAAGGGAAATACGATGCTATCATTCTTGCTGCAGAAGGTTTAAATAGATTGGGTTTAAAACATAGAATTACTCAAATTATACCGCCAGAATTATTACTTCCTTCATGCGGCCAGGGCGCAATTGGAATTCAATCACGATTAAATGATAAAAAAGTATTATTTTTTTTATCTCGACTTAATCACATAAATACTTTTATCGAAATAAATGCTGAAAGAGCCTTTTGTAAAAAATTAGAAGCTGGATGTCAAATACCTATTGGAAGCTATGCTGTTTTGAGAAAAAATAAGATTTGGCTCAGAGGATTAGTAGGCTCTCCTAATGGAGATGTAATACTTAAAGGAGAAAGAATAGGGTCATTTAATACAGCTCAAAAAATGGGGCATTCGCTTGCAAATGAATTGCTTTATTATGGAGCTAATCAAATTCTTAAAAATGTTTATATACAAAAACCAAATTTATAAAATATGAAAATATTAATTATGAGACCTTTTCCGGAAGGTAAAGAGTTAGTGAAAAAATTGAAAGAAGCAGGGATATCTGCTTGGAATTTTTCTTTGTTTAATTTTAAAGTTAGTACAAGCTTAATAAGCTTATCTAAAAAAGCTTATCAATTATATACATCTGATTTAATTTTTGTTTTTTCTAAGAAATCTATTTATTTTACTCAACTATATTTAAATTATCATAATTTAGTATGGCCATCTCATCCAAAATATTATGCTATTGGAAAAAATACAGCTTTTTTTCTTAAAAAATACGTTTTAAAAAAAGTATATTTTCCAAAAAAAAAGAAAATAGTGAAAGTTTATTAAAAATTTTTTATAAAAACAAATGTATTAAAGATAAAAAAATACTTTTATTACAAGGCGAAAATGGAAGAAAACTGATAAAAAATAGTTTAAAAAAAAATGGATTTAATGTTTCTTTAGTTGAATGTTATAAAAGAGTTTTTAAAAATATAAACATTGAATTAGAACTAAAAAAATGGAAATTTTATAAAATAAATACACTGTTAGTTACAAACAGTGAAATTTTGAATAAATTAAATGATATATTTGATGATATTAATCAAAAAAAATGGCTTTTTGAATGTAAAATTTTTGTAGTAGGTGATCGATTAAAAAAACTGGCTAAAGAAATAGGATGGAAAAATATTATAGTTTCTGAATATGCAAATAATGATTATTTACTAAAATTAATTATAAAAAATTATTATTCTTTAAACTTATTTGGTCGGCGAAAGAGGATTTGAACCTCTGACCTACTGGTCCCAAACCAGTTGCGCTACCAAACTGCGCTATTCGCCGTTAAAGTTAATGATATGTTTTATTTTTGGGTGGTTAATGGGATTTGAACCCATGACCACTGGAATCACAATCCAGAGCTCTACCAACTGAGCTATAACCACCAATGAAAAATGCGCTCGACAGGATTTGAACCTGATACCTCTATCTTCGGAAGATAGCGCTCTATCCAAATGAGCTACGAGCGCATTAATATAAAATAAAATTAGATTTTAAAATTAATAACGCTTCTTGTCCAGCTTTTTTTTGAAAAAATTTTATAAAAAGTAGTTTTATCATTAAAAATTATTTTTAATTTTTATGAACGTTTCATCATATCAAAAAATTCATCGTTAGTTTTTGTCATTGATAATTTATTAAGTAAAAATTCCATTGCATCTATTTCACTCATAGGATGAATTATTTTTCTTAAAATCCACATTTTTTGAAGTTCTTCTGGTAAAGCGAGCAATTCTTCTTTACGAGTTCCAGAACGATTATAATCTATAGCTGGAAAAACTCGTTTTTCTGCAATTTTTCTTGATAATGGCAGTTCCATATTTCCAGTTCCTTTGAATTCTTCATATATAACTTCATCCATTTTTGATCCTGTGTCTACCAAAGCAGTTGCAATAATTGTTAAACTACCTCCCTCTTCTACATTTCTTGCAGCTCCAAAAAATCTCTTAGGTCGATGCAAAGCATTAGCATCAACACCTCCTGTTAAAACTTTACCAGATGCTGGAACAACTGTATTATATGCTCTTGCTAATCGAGTAATTGAGTCCAGTAAGATAATAACATCTTTTTTATGTTCTACTAATCTTTTTGCTTTTTCAATAACCATTTCAGCAACTTGAACATGTCTAGAAGCCGGCTCATCAAAAGTAGAAGCAACTACTTCTCCCTTTACCAATCTTTGCATTTCGGTTACTTCTTCAGGTCTTTCATCAATTAATAGCACCATTAACACGCAATCGGGATGATTATAAGCAATGCTTTGAGCGATATTTTGTAATAAAATGGTTTTTCCTGCTTTTGGAGGTGCTACAATTAAGCCTCTTTGTCCTCTTCCGATAGGAGAAGCTAAATCTAATACTCTTGCTGTTAAATCTTCTGTAGAACCATTTCCTCGTTCCATTCTTAATCTAGAATTAGCATGTAAAGGAGTTAAATTTTCAAATAAAATTTTACTTCTTGCGTTTTCAGGTTTATCATAATTGACTTCGTTTACTTTAAGAAGAGCAAAATATCTTTCTCCTTCTTTTGGTGGTCTTATTTTTCCTGAAATAGTATCTCCAGTTCGCAGATTGAATCTACGAATTTGACTAGGTGAAACATAAATGTCATCAGGACCAGCTAAATATGAACTATCAGCTGAACGTAAAAAACCAAAACCATCTTGTAATATTTCTAAGACACCGTCTCCAAATATATCTTCTCCACTTTTCGCGTGTTGTTTTAGGATGGCAAAAATAATATCTTGTTTACGCATTCGCGCTAAATTTTCCAACCCCATTTTTTCACCAAGAGTAATTAATTCAGAAACTGGCATATTTTTAAGTGCGGTAAGATTCATAATGGTGGGTTCTTAGTAAAATCGGGGTAAATCTCGAAATGATAGTTATGACATAATATAAAAAGCACTTATGTCTATTAATAAATTTATAATTAGTTTTATTTAAAAAAACATTTTAGTAAATATTTTTGTCTAAAAATTCTTTAAGTTCTAACTTAGAAATCGCCCCGACTTTTGTAGCAAGAACCTGTCCTTTATGAAATAATAATAATGCAGGAATTCCTCTAATAGAGTAAAGAGGAGCTGTTTTAGGATTTTTTTCAATATCAATTTTTCCAACAACAACTTTATTGCAATATTCTTCTGTTATTTCTTCTAAAACAGGAGCTAATATTTTACATGGATTACACCATTTAGCCCAAAAATCGACTAACGTAAAAGATGTAGATTTTAATACTTTTTCTTTAAAATTATGATCTGTGAGTTCAATTATTTTGTTCATTTTTATATATTTGCTCAATGTAAAGAATATTTGATAAATAACATTTTTTATAAATTTTAAAGTATATATAAATAATATCATTTTTAAGAATTCATTTAAACTAAAATTTAAATAATTTTATTATTTTGTTAATGTATTAATTTAAAAAATTTTATTTGTTATTATTTTTTATAAAATTATTTTAGTTATTAATGTTTAGCAATATTAATATTTTTTATTTATTTTAAAATTTGACTCCCAACATAAATCTTCTTGAGGCAATTCAAATAAAAATCTACTAGGTTCTGTATATAAAATTTGTCCATATTGACTAAATTTTCTGCAATAAGTAAAAAATAGATGTTTTTTAGCTCTTGTAATTCCTACATATGTTAAACGTCTTTCTTCTTCTATTTTATTTTCATTAATGCTTTTATAACTTGGAAGAATGCCTTCATTCATGCCAATCATAAAAACTAAAGAAAATTCTAATCCTTTAGAAGAATGAAGTGTCATCAGTTGTACCTGATCATCATTTATTTGTTTTGGGTTTTTTTCTATTAAGTCTTGAAGTGTCATTCTTGTCACAATTTGAGATATATTCATGGGTTTGTCAAAATCATTTCCTTTTATCATGCTTTTAAACCATTGATTAAAGGTATAAACATTGTTTATACTATTTTGAATTTTATTTTTTTCTTTTAATTTTTTTATCAGCCATTCTTCATATTTGATGTCAGAAATAATATAATTTAACAAATATAATGGGTTAGTATGAGATAATTTAGTTATTTTTTTAATCCAAAGAATAAATTTTTTAATCTTATTTACAGTATTTTTTTTTAAAAAAGATTCAATTTCTATGTTTTCACTTAATTGAAAAAGACTTTTATTTTTTAAGATTGAAAATTTTTCTAATTTACTTAGTGTTGTCAATCCTATTTGACGAGAAGGTGTATTTATAATTCTCATAAATGCATAATTGTCATTAGGATTAACAATTATACGAAGATAACTTAATAAATCTTTAATTTCAGGTCGATAAAAAAATGAAGATGTTTTAGAAATGTTGTATGGAATATTTTTTTTTATTAAAATTTTTTCTAAAATTCGAGATTGATGATTGCCACGATATAAAATTGCACATTCTTTATATTTTATACAGTTTTTAGAGCGTTGATAGATAATTTTTTCTACAATTTTTTCTGCTTCATTTTCTTCATTATCACCTACAATTATTTTTATTAAATTTCCATATTTTAATTTAGAAAATAACTTTTTTTCAAAAAAGTGAACATTATTAGCAATAAGACTATTTGCAATTTTCAATATTCTTCCATAAGAACGATAATTATGCTCCATTTTTATAGTTTTTAAAGTAGGAAAATCTTTTTTTAATATAAAAATATTTTGAGGCTGAGCGCCTCTCCATGAATAAATAGACTGATCGTCATCTCCTACTAGCGTGAAATTAGAATTAGCAGTAGTAATCATTTTTATAAATTCATATTGACTGTTATTTGTATCTTGATACTCATCGACTAATAGATAAGAAATTTTTTTTTGCCAACGATTTCTAACTGTTTGATTGTTTTTTAATAGTAATGTTGGTATACAAATTAAATCATCAAAATCTAACATATTTGAATCGCGTAAATAAAATTCATATTTTTTATAAAAATCAGCAAAAATTTTTTCTGTTTCAGTTTGGGCTAATGATTGCACTTGACAGGGAGAAAGAAATTGATTTTTCCAAAGAGAAATTGCAAACATTAATTGTTTTATTGTTTTTCTGTTATTTTTTATAATTCCATTAAAAAATTTTTTTAATAATTTTTCTTGGTCTTTTCCGTCGAATAAAGAAAAATTAGAATTTAATTTTAATGAATTAATTTCTTCTTTAATGATTCTTAAACCCAATGCATGAAAAGTGGAAATTATCATTTCTTGAATTTCTAAAAAGTTTAGATTTTTTGAAAGACGAACCTTCATTTCATGAGCTGCTTTATTAGTAAAAGTGACAGCAGCAATATTTTTGGATTTGTGTTTGCAGCATTTAATTAAATGAATTATTTTATTAACAATAACTTTTGTTTTTCCAGATCCAGCCCCTGCTAATATTAAACAGGGACCAGTAACAAGTTTTACAGCATTTTTTTGAGCAAAATTTAGAGACATAAGTAGTAACGTCATTAGTTTTTGTTAAAAATAAAATATTTTTTTATTGAGCTACAGTAATTTTTTTCATATTTTTCATATGTTTTCTTAATTTTCGCCCGATAATTTCAATTGGGTGGTTTCGAATAGTTTCATTAATTTTATATAATTCAATATTATCAATATGATTAATTGGAGAAATTTCTCCTATGTCGCTTTTTTTTAAACTCATTATAATTTTTTTAAAGATAGGATATGCTGATTTGTAAAAAAGATAACTTCCATATTCAGCAGTATCAGAAATTACTATGTTCATTTCATAGAGCTTTTTTCGAGCAATTGTATTGGCAATTAATGGCAATTCATGCAATGACTCATAATAAGCGGATTCTTCAACAATTCCTGATTTTAACATTGTTTCAAAAGACAATTCAATTCCTGATTTTAATATTGCCACCATTAATGTACCATGATCGTAGTACTCTTGTTCTGAAATTTTATCATCTTGAACAATAGCATTTTCAAAATCTGTTTTTTTTATTTCAGCGCGCCAATTTAATAATTTTTTGTCTTTATTATGCCAATCTTCTATCATTTTGATAGAAAAATCACCTGATATTATGTCGTTCATATGTTTTTCAAACAAAGGTTTTAATTTTTCTTTAATTGTTTTACAAATCTTAAAAGCTCGAACTTTAGAGGAATTAGACAACCTGTCCATCATTAAAGTAATTCCACCATGTTTAAGCGATTCGGTAATTGTTTCCCATCCAAATTGTAATAATTTTGCAGCATAAGAAGGATGGTGTTTTTCATAAATTAATTTTTCATAACACACTAACGACGCAGTTTGCAAAACACCACATAAAATAGTTTGTTCACCCATTAAGTCAGATTTTACTTCAGCAACAAAAGACGATTCCAATACTCCAGCACGATGCCCTCCTATTGAAAATGCCCATGATTTTGCTATTTCTAATCCTTTTTTTTGAGGATCATTATCTTTATGAACTGCTATTAAAGTAGGTACTCCAAAACCTCTTTTATATTCTTCTCTTACTTCTGTTCCCGGACATTTAGGGGCTACCATAACTACAGTAATATCTTCTCTTATAATCTCTCCGTATTCAACAATATTAAAACCATGAGAATATCCTAAGAAAGAATTTTTTTTCATTAATTTTTGAAGTTTTTGAACAACAGAACTATGCTGTTTATCTGGAGTTAAGTTTATTACTAAGTCAGCGTTTGGTATCAAAGATTCATAATCGCCAACTTTAAAGTGATTTCTAGTAGCGTTCAACCAAGATTGATTTTTTTTTAAGATACTATTTTTCTGAAGTGCATAAGTAATATTCAAACCAGAATCTCTCATATTCAATCCTTGATTTAAACCTTGAGAACCGCAACCAACAATGACTATTTTTTTATTTTTTAAAATGTTATTTTTATCTTTAAATTCTTTTCTTTTCATAAAACGACATTGTTTTATTTGATTAAATTTTTCACTAAAACTTAATTTATTAAAATAGTTCATAAAAAATTATCCTTATTTTCTTAAAAAGATTATTTAACACAATCAATATTTTAATTATTTTTTATACAAAAAAATTGTTTTTATATATTAAATAATTTATTTTTATCTCTAACAGCTCCTTGATCAGCACTTGTGGCAAAATATGCATATGCTTTTAACGCTTCAGAAACATATCTCTTTCGATTTTTTGGTTTATAAGATTTTAAACCTTTTGATTCTTCTTGAAAAGTTCTAGAACACAATTCTTTTTCTGTAATTTTTAAATGAATTGTTCTTTTTAAAATGTTAATTTCAATAATATCTCCATTTTTTACTAAAGCAATAATTCCTTTATTAGCCGCTTCAGGAGACACGTGTCCTATAGATAAACCGGATGTTCCTCCTGAAAATCTACCATCTGTGATTAATGCGCACTTTTTGTCTAATTTCATTGATTTTAAGTACGTAGTCGGATAAAGCATTTCTTGCATTCCAGGTCCTCCTTTTGGTCCTTCATAACGAATAATAATAGCATCTCCTGGAATAATTTTATCATTTAAAATAGCTTTAACAGCTTCTTCTTGACTTTCATATACTTTTGCTCTACCCGAAAATATTTTATTATTGTTATCTATGCCTGCCGTTTTTACAATGCATCCGTTTTTTGCTAAATTTCCATATAAAACAGCTAATCCTCCATCTTTACTATAAGCATGCTCAATAGATCGAATACATCCATTTTGACGGTTATTGTCTAATTTTTTCCATCTACAACTTTGAGAATATGGTTTGACGGTACGCACACCTCCTGGTCCCGCATGAAACATTTGAATTATATTTTTATTTCTAGAAGTCATTATATCGTATTGATTTAATGTTTCTTCTAAATTTAATCCGAGTACATTTTTAGTATTTTTATGTATTAAATTGCATCGATTTAATTCTCCGAGTATTCCCATTACACCGCCTGCTCGATGAACATCTTCTACATGATACAAAGATGTACTGGGTGCGACCTTACAAATATGCGGAATTTTTTTTGACAAATTGTCAATATCAGACATTTTAAAATTTAAATTTGCTTCTTGAGCTGCTGCTAATAAATGCAAAACAGTGTTAGTAGAACCGCCCATTGCGATATCTAAAGTCATTGCATTATTAAAAGATTCTTTATTTGCAATATTTCTAGGAAGGACGTTTGTATTATTATTTTTGTAGTATTCTTTTGTAATTTTTACTATGACTTGAGCTGATTTTATAAATAAATCTTTACGATCAACATGAGTAGCGAGCAGTGTGCCGTTTCCAGGTAATGATAAACCCATAGATTCTATTAAACAATTCATAGAATTTGCTGTAAACATGCCAGAACAAGAACCACATGTTGGACAAGCAGACATTTCAACTTGTTTAATAAAATCATCTGATTGATTTGGATTTCCACTATGAATCATTGCATCAACTAAATCAATTTTTCTAATTTTGTTTTTTATTTGTATTTTTCCAGCTTCCATTGGTCCACCGGAAATGAAAATTGAAGGGATATTTAATCTTAGAGATGCCATGAGCATACCAGGAGTAATTTTATCACAATTAGAGATGCAAATCATTGCATCAACGCAATGTGCATTAATAACATACTCGACAGAATCAGCAATTAATTCTCGTGAAGGCAAAGAATATAGCATACCTGAATGTCCCATTGCTATTCCGTCATCTATTGCAATGGTGTTAAATTCTTTTGCAACACCTCCTTCTTTGTTAATTGTTTCTGAGATAAGTTTTCCAATCTCTTGTAAATGAATGTGACCTGGAACAAATTGAGAAAAAGAATTTACTACTGCAATGATAGGCTTTTTAAAATCTTCTTCTGTCATTCCTGTCGCTCGCCATAAAGATCGAGCTCCTGCCATGTTTCTTCCGTGTGTAGTAGTAAAAGAACGATATTTTGGCATTTTAAAAAATTACTCCAAAGAAAAGTTTTAAAAAACAATTTTTTTTATTTTATAATTGAGAAAGAAGAAATATTTTTTAGAGATTTCATATTACATTATTAAAATGCATAAGAATTATGATAATTACATGAATTGGTTTTGGAATCTTGAATAGCGATATACATATTAAGAAAAATTTAATGTATTTATATTTTTTCAGGGGTGGAAGGACTTGAACCTACAACTTTCGGTTTTGGAGACCGATGCTCTACCAAATTGAACTACACCCCTAATTTATATAAAATATAATTATATTCTCAATTAGAGAAAAAGTCTAGTATGTATTTTTTTAATTTTTAACAGGAAATTTTTAAAATTTTTTACTTTATAGATTTTTTTAAATGATAGAATATATTTTATTTTTAAAAAAAATCTATATGAGGTTATATATTTATGAAAATTCCAATTTATTTAGATTACGCAGCAACTACACCTGTGGATGTCAGTGTTGCTAAAAAAATGATGAAGTATTTAACAATAGATGGAGTGTTTGGAAATTCAGCTTCACGTTCACACAGATTTGGTTGGGAAGCAGAAGAAGCAGTAGATGTTGCACGTAATCAAATATCAAATTTAATTGGAGCAGATTCTCGTGAAATTGTTTTTACTTCAGGAGCAACAGAAGCAAATAATTTGGCTATAAAAGGAATTGCTTATTTTTATAAAAAAAAAGGTAATCATATTATCACAAGCAAAACAGAACATAAGTCTGTTTTAGATGTTTGTAGATATTTAGAAAATGAAGGATTTATTTTGACTTATTTAAGTCCTAAAAATAATGGAATTATTGATCTAAATGATTTAAAAAAAAATATTCAAAAAAATACTATATTAGTTTCTATAATGCATGTAAATAACGAAACTGGTATTATTCAAGATATTGAAAACATATCAAAAATTTGTAGATCAAATGGTATTTTTTTTCATGTAGATGCCACTCAGAGTGTAGGTAAAATTCCTATTAATTTAAAACATACATTCATAGATTTAATGTCTTTTTCTGCTCATAAAATTTATGGACCAAAAGGCATTGGAGGTTTATATGTACGTCGGAAACCACGTGTTCGTTTATTGTCTTCTATTCACGGAGGAGGACATGAAAGAGGTATGCGATCAGGAACTTTAGCCGTTCATCAAATTGTAGGGATGGGTGAATCTTTTCAAATGGCTAATGAAAAAATTAAAGATGATTTCATGCGTTTAACTAATTTAAGAAATTCACTTTGGAACGGTATTAAAAATATTGAAGAAGTTTATTTAAATAGCGATTTAAAACAATGCGCGCCTCATATATTAAATGTAAGTTTTAATTACATTGAAGGGGAATCGCTAATTATGGCTCTTAAAGATTTAGCTATTTCTTCAGGTTCTGCATGCACTTCTGCTAGTTTAGAACCTTCTTACGTGTTACGAGCTTTAGGAATTAAAGATGAATTAGCTCATAGTTCCATTCGGTTTTCAATTGGACGCTTCACAACAGAAGAAGAAATTCAACACACAGTAAAATTAGTACACCAATCTATTCAAAGATTAAGAGATCTTTCTCCTTTATGGGAAATGTTTAAATCAGGAGTTGATTTAAATAGTGTAGAATGGGATCATAGTTAAAATTAATTTAATTTTTTATAGGTAATCTAGATGGCTTATAGCAAAAAAGTAATGGATCATTATGAAAATCCCAGAAATGTAGGTTCTTTTTCTAATTCTGATATCAATGTTGGAAGTGCATTGGTCGGAGCTCCAGCATGCGGAGATGTCATGAAATTACAAATTAAAGTAAATACAAAAGGTATTATTGAAGACGCATGTTTTAAGACCTACGGATGTGGTTCTGCAATAGCTTCTAGCTCATTAGTTACAGAATGGATTAAAGGAAAATCTATAAAAGAAGCTGAAGAAATTAAAAATACGAATATAGCACAAGAGCTAGATCTTCCTCCAGTGAAAATTCATTGTTCTATTTTAGCGGAAGATGCAATTAAAGCGGCTATTGCAGATTATAAAAATAAAAAAGATATTAATTAATATTATTTTTTTGATGTTGAAAGAGTATATTACTTTCAACATCTGAATTTGATGTTTATATTTTAAAATTAAGATAAGGTAATTTTTATGAATTATTTCGAATTATTTCATTTACCTGAAAAATTTAAAATTGATATGGAAATTCTTTCTAAAAAATATTATAAATTGCAGTTGAAATTTCATCCAGATTTGTTTATTAATTATTCCGATAGTAAAAAAAAAATATTTTAAAAAAATCAATAGAAATAAACAAAGGATATGAAACTTTAAAAAATTTTTTAAGCAGGGCAATTTATATACTTTTTTTAAATGGAGTCGAGGTTAATCATGAAGAAATTTTGTTAAATGATAAAGATTTTTTAAAAAGTCAATTTGATTTATATACAGAACTAGATTGTTTAAAGAAAAATCATTTAAATCAAAATAGACTAGATTATTTATTATGTGAAATAGAAAAAAAAATAAAAAAATATGAAAATAAAATTGAATTAGAAATTGATAATAAAAATTGGAAAAAAGCTGTTAAAGTAATATCTGAATTATTTTTTTTAATAAAAATCAAAAAAATTTTTACAAAATCAAATATTAAAGACACGTAAATTAAGGCGTTTTTAAATTATGTTTGTTAATGTGCATAAAAATAAAAAATTAATTTTAGGAATTGATCTTGGAACTACCTATTCCTTAGCTGCTGTGGTTGAAAAAGATCGTGTTATCTTATTATCAGATAGTAAAAAACGTTACTTGTTACCGTCCATTGTAAATTTTAATAAAAATAAAATTTCTGTTGGTTGGAGTGCTCAATCAAAAGAAGTTCAAGACCCATTAAATACTATTAGTTCCGTAAAACGTTTCATTGGTCGTTCTTTTCAATTTATTAAAAGAAATTTTCCTATTTTACCTTATAAAATAATACAAAATGAAAGTGGAGGCGTATATTTTTACACCGATGCAGGTTATATCAGTCCTGTAGATGTTTTCAGTCATATTTTAAATAAACTTAAAAAAAGAGCTTATTTTTATTCTAATCAAAAAATTGATGCTGCTATTATTACAGTACCTGCTTATTTTAATAACAACCAAAGGTTGGAAACAAAAAAAGCAGCTTTTTTATCAAATATAAATTTAGTTCGATTATTAAATGAACCAACAGCAGCTGCTCTTGCATACGGTTTGGAAACAGGTAAGCATGGAGTTGTTGTTGTATACGATTTAGGAGGAGGTACATTTGATATTTCAATATTAAAATTAAATAAAGGAGTATTTGAAGTATTAGCAACTGGCGGAGATTCGCATTTAGGAGGCGATGATTTTGATTTTGATTTATCGAAATATATTCATGAAAAATTGATTGAATGTAATAGTAAAGATTATTATTTTTCTCAATCTCTATTATTGGAGATTGCAAAAAAAACTAAAATCAAACTCACTAAAAATAAAAAAGTTGAAGTTAATTTTTTAAATTGGAAAGGACATATTACTCGTGATGAATTTAATCTAATTATTGAAAATAAAGTTAAAAGAACTTTGTCAATTTGTTCAAAATTGATGAAAGAAATTGATTTAAACATAACAAATGTTGAAGAAGTTATTTTAGTGGGTGGTTCTACTCGTATTCCATTGATTCATGAACAAGTTTCAATGTTTTTTAAGAAAAATCCTTTAACATCTATTGATCCAGAAAAAGTTGTAGCAATAGGTGCTGCCCTTCATGCAAATATGCTTTTTGGGAAACAATCAAAAAATAAAACACTTTTATTAGATGTTATACCTATTTCTTTAGGAATTGAAGTTATGGGTGGTTTTATGGAAAAAATTATTCTTCGAAACACTTTAATACCCATTTCAAAAACAAAAGAATTTACAACTTTCAAAGATGGTCAAACAACTATTCTTATTCATATTTTGCAAGGAGAAAAAGAACTAGTTAAAGATTGCGTATCTTTATCTCGTTTTGTTTTAAAAAATATTTCCTCCAAAAAAGCAGGAATAGTCCGAATTTTAGTAACATTTGAAATAGATACTGATGGTTTAATTAGTATTAAAGCATCTGAAAAATTAAGTAATAGAGAGAAAAAAATTCAAATTGATCAATTTGATTTCTTTAAAAAAAATACTAGTTAATAAATTAGAATTTAAATTAAATTCGAAATAATTATTTCATAGACATTAAAATAAAAAATTAATTTCAAAATTATTAAAAAATTTTTAATTTTTTAATAATATTTTTATTTAACTCAATTTAAGAGAAATTTTCATGCCTAAGATTTTCTTTTTACCTCATAAAATTATATTACCTAAAGGTGCAGTTTTCGACTCAAAAACGGGAGAAACAATTTTACACGTTGGATTGCGTAATAATGTAAAGATAGAACATGCTTGTGAACAGTCATGTGCTTGCAGCACTTGTCATTGTATTATAAGAAAAGGTTTTCATTCTCTTTCAGGTTGGTCTGAAAAAGAAGATGATATTTTAGATAAAGCATGGGGCCTTGAATCTAAAAGCCGTTTGAGTTGCCAAGCTATAATTGGAAATGTTGATGTAGTAGTAGAGATTCCTCTTTATAGTGTTAATTATACAGGTGAATCTTAATTTTAACAATATATCTTTAATAATTAATTTTTTTATTTCTTAGAAATATAAGGATTAAGATTTTCTTTAAATTTTATTTGAATAAGTGCTCCTTTTATTTTAAACATGTTATAAAAAAAATTAATTAAGTATTTTTTATATGAATTAGGCAAACATTTAATTTGATTTCCATGAATGATAATAATTAGTGGATTAAAGCTTCCTAAATGGGCATATTTTAATTTTATTCGACGACCTTTAATGATAGGAGGTTGATGTTTTTTTGTTGCTATATGCATGGATTTTGTAAGTATTGAAGCACTTATTTTATTTTGAGAATTTATATAAGCCTCATTGACAGATTTAAGTATGTTAAATATTCCCATATTTTTTAATGCTGATATAAAATGAATTCTTGAAAAAAACAAAAATTGTAATTTTTTTTCTATTAAATTTTTAAATCTTTTTTTTTCAGTATTATGCAACAAATCGTATTTATTTATTACAACAACTATAGATTTTCCAGTTTTGACAATAAAACTAGCTAACGATAAATCTTGATTAGAAATAGTTTTTGTACTTGCATCTATTATTAATAAAACTACATTTGCATTTTCAATGCTTTGCAAAGTTTTTATCATTGAAAATTTTTCAATTACATTACTTATTTTATTTTTTTTAACAGTTCCTGCAGTATCAATTAAAATGTAATTTTTTTTACGATGTGTCATAGGTGTAGATATACTATCTAATGTAGTTCCTGGTATTTGGCATGTTATCATTTGTTTTTTTTTTAGAAAAGCATTTGTTAAGGTAGATTTCCCTACGTTAGGTCTTCCTATTAAAGCAATTTTTATTTCTCTTTTATTTTCTTTTTGACTTTTTATATTCAATTGACTATTCAATTTTTCTTTAAAATTCATGTTTATCCAGGGAATTAAATATTTTAAGATAAGAGTACTAATTCCTTGGTTGCAACGTGCAGAAATTTGATGTTGATTTTTAAAACCTAACTCATAAAATTCATTAATTTTCGATGTTTTAAAACTTTTATCTATTTTGTTAATTATTAAAATAATTTTTTTATTATATTTTCTGATGAACTGAGATAAGTTTTTTTCTTGTGGCATTAGTCCGTCATAAGCATCGACTATAAAAAGAATTAAATCAGATTCTTTTATAGCTTTTAACGTTTGTACATAAGCTTTTTTTTTGATTCTTTCTAATTGAATATCCAAACCGGCAGTATCAATTAAAATTCCTTTTTTTTGCTTTTCTAAAAAAATATATCCATATTGTCTGTCTCTAGTTAAGCCCGGATAATCAGCAACTAATGCATTTCTGCTTTTTGTTAAAATATTAAATAAAGTAGATTTTCCTACATTAGTTCGACCAATTAATGAAATAATAGGTAGCATAGTGAATGTACTCTTATAAAAATTAAAAAAATTTTTTTAAATTTGCATTTATGTTTCAGTATTTATTTTATTTCGTTAATCTTCATGTTAACAATCTCTTTAGATGCATTAGATAGATTATAAGATTTGCTTTTTTCCCATGCTATTAAAGCTTCTTTTTTATTATTTTGACCCATAAAAATATCTCCTTTCATATTTTCAACTATATTCTGCCATTCGACATTTTTTATATTCTTAAGAATATTCATTGCTTCATGATATTTTTTTTGTTGTATTTTTATTTTGCAAATTCTTATTAATAAAACATTTTTTAAATTTTCTTCCTTTATATATTTTAAATTGCTGTTTAACAAAAAAGCGGCTTTGTTTAAATTATTTGATAAAACATATTGTTTTGATAAAAACATAGCAGTTAATGCACCATAAATGTTGTTATTTTGAATGATAAAAGTTTCAGCATCAGTTATAGTTTTAGGTTTTTTTATGTCTATTTTTTGAATTATAAGCTCGTATTTAGATGTATCAAAAGAACTCGATTCAACGAAAAAAAATTTTTTCCAGCATGTAAAAATACAGATCGCACTAATAAAGAAGATAAGAATATATTTTTTATTAGAATTTTTATTTTTTTGAAATATTTTAATCATTTTTGTCTCTTTTTAAAAATTTTTTGTCATGCAAAGTAGATAGCATAATTTAAAATTTTTATTTATTTTTTAATTTTTTTATCTTGAATGCAATAAGTATTTTTTATTTTTTACTTTTTTATTCAATTTTTGATAAAAATCATATCATATAAAAAAGTTATGCGTATGAAAATCACTGATTGTGCACAGTTAGTTCATGCGATAAG